>JASFEV010000218.1:0-8036 GCA_050124655.1 Desulfobacterales bacterium | reverse complement strand
AAAGGCAAGCTGCGGGAGGTGACATATCCAACCTGGTGCCACCCTGAAATGACGCGAATGGTCAATCGTTGCTGGGGATAATCATCCGGCAACCAGGTCGGCACAAAAGCATCAATTGCCACAGGCACAGGCCGAATGCGCTCAACCCTGTCTTTGCGAGGGACATAAAAATGATAGCAGCCGCAGTTGTTCATGATATCGACCATAAAAGGGGAACCCTGTCCATCCAGGCTCACCCGCACCGTTAATCCGTCCATGTTGCCGCGTTCGATTCTTGGCGAATTGGGCCCGCTGCGTTCCGAATACCAAAAGACATAATTCAGCTGTAAAACAGGTTCATCTTTATAGTATGCATGCGACAAATACGTGTAGGCCAGTGGCGTGTCCGAACGAACGCTGAGCTGCTTATCAGTCCAAACAACCGCCCCAATCTGATCATAATCTGCTGCCAGATCCTGAATGATCACGGGGGCGAAAATGGCTACTAATGCTTGGCGGTCAGCAGCGGAAGGCAGCGGTATTCCCAACGGATTTTGCCTGGATCGTTCCAATATGTTGTGAACTTCCTGCTCGTCGAATTCCACCGCTGTGGCAGGACTGTAAGTGGTTAATGTTCCCAGGGTTGGCTGCTGGTCTTGCGGCAATTGATGCCATTCAGCCATCTCGTCATTGACCCTCAGAGTGACGATCGCAACCGGAATAACAGCCAGTGGGTATAATCCGAAAACCTGCATGAGGGTGGAATACTCACTTTCGTTTTGCACCGCGATTTGCAAAACCTCAACAAAATCGGGCCGGCGTTGATCATGGGCCAGCAATTTATTGGAGCTATCAATCAGTTTGGCATGCAGGTTTTTTCGGATCGGTTCAAATTTAAAAGCGGTGGCCAATCTATGGACTTCGCTCTCAGGCAAGTTCTGGATTTCTGCTTTGCGTGCGGCAAGATCCAATTCTTGCATCATGCGCACCCACTGGTTTCTCTGGGTGTCATTTTCGAGCCGTTCTTTGAGTGAAACCAAAAAGCGGTTCGCCCGCAGATAGGGGAAACCGCGAATTTGAAAATACGCGCCATTGCGAACGCCGGACTGGTATACGGCGCTGTCCAACTCAGCAAAAAAGTGCACCAATTCCGGCGGTCTTTGCGAGTCGTTTTCAAATCGGTATGACACCCGACTTGCGCAGCCCTGGGCCAATATAATTAGAATAAGGAGAATCCGTGTGATATTGAACTTAATCTTCATTTTAATGCTTTATTGGCTGAATATGATAAAAACCGGCAGTTATTCAAGTAGTTATCGTTAAGACTATTCATTTTTTTTGGTTCTCAAAAGTGAATCATATGCGCGTGTTAATGCGACAAATTTGTCCTGATCACCCCCTTTGTCCGGGTGAAGTTCCCGCGCTCTGCGCCGGAAGTATCGACTCAGCTCCTGTCGGCTCATTTTTTTGAGTGCCTCTTCGCTTTCACCGAAAATCGAGCTGGCTTCCTTCATGCTGACCGAACCGGCTTGGTTTGGAAATCGATGACCGCGTCGACTGTTGATGAAATTGCGGATGTAGTCTTCTACCCAGGAGCGCGGCGCAAAATCGTAATCATAAAACATAAAAAGATACCGAATTAAGTATTCATGCAACCCATCGTCGGCTGCCATACCGGCCCAAAACATCGAATCGCCATTCAATTTGCAAATTTCCGCATTAAAATATTCATCGATATCACTTTGCTTTAGGAATTGCGGTTTTTTTACGGCAAAAGATTCGCTAAAAAAGCGATTGATATCAAAAATAACATAGGCATAGGCCTTGTACTCTCTGGGATTTAACTGGCGTTCCATGTCTATAAAGAGCTGTTCAATTTCGTCCCTGGATTTATGGCGCAATATGTTAAACATCTTATCGGGAATGAGCCACAGATAGCCCTGCTCCATGCGGCCGAATTTTAGATAATGCAGTCGCCGTTTGTCGAAAATATGCAGCGGCAACTCGTTTTTAGCCGACGCGCCACGGGGTGCCTGTATTTGCGGTGACCGTTTGCCTCGATTGCGGAAATGTTCCAATGCATGCTGAATTCGCGGATTTAAAAATGGCCAAAAAATATCTTCGAGATCGTCCGCCTGCATGGAGACGCCAAGTTCATCCAGTCGATCCTCTATTTCCGGATCGACATAAAAAGCGTTCCCCCCCGGATAAATAATATGCTCACCCGGATTGGTTCCCAGATCAAACAAATCGCGACTCAGGTAATGATGGCCGTCCCAGTATGATTCCCGGATATAATAGCGGAGAACACCGTCAATCATTTTGCGAGCTAAGTACATTCCTTTTTATTTCCTCGGGTAAACATTATTTGGTTTTATCTACTTTTCGGGTTCTGGTGTTTTGCCCCTGGCTTCTGGCTACTGGCTTCTGGCAGCTGGCCACTGGCGCTCTAGCTATAATAATGAATAATCGGAGCATAACCGTTGGCGAGGACAAGTACGAGAACGAGTAAGATATGGGCAACTAAAATCTTCGTCCTCGTCGTCGTCCTCGTCCTCGAGAACTCAAACCACCCGCAACACGAAACGCTGTACCTTGCCTGCCGCTGCGAAGCTCAATGGAGCGGAGACGGGTGAACCCTTGAACCATAGACTATGTGAACGCCACCATCAGGCAAAAGATGAGGGTTTAAAACCAATTCTATTTGAAGGCTGAGATTCCCGTAATCTCCTGCCCCAAAACCAGTGTATGCATGCTATCCGTGCCTTCAAGGGCGCTGATGGCCTCCAGGTCGCATAAATGACGGATAACATGATAATCAGCCAGGATACCGCGCGCACCGAGAATATCCCGTGCAATGCGGGCGATCTTTATAGCTTCCTTCACATTATTCATTTTTGCCAGTGAAATTTGGGCCGGCCGGGCCTTGTGGGCATCCAGCAATCGTCCCAGATGATAATTGAGTAACTGGGCCTTGGTGATCTCAACCAGCATGCGCACCAGGCGATCTTGAACCAGCTGATAGCCGGCGATCTTTCGGTCGAATACCTCCCGCTTTAGGGCAAAGGCTTTGGCCGCCTGATAGCAAGCAACCGCGGATCCAACTGCACCGCTGGCAACCCCATACCGGGCAAAATTAAGGCATTCAAAAATGGATTTAAGACCTTTGGCACGCGGTAGAATGCTTTCCGCACCAATTTCGCAGTCCTTTAAATCGATAAGGGCCGTGGGGGCGGTACGATAGGAAAATTTACGCCGAATAGGTGTCGCGCGAAATCCGGGTCTGTCGGTTTCCACCAGAAAACCCCTAATCTCTCCATCACATTTTGCCCAGATTATGGCCACCTTGGCAATCGTACCGTTGGTAATCCACATTTTTTTGCCATTCAAAACAAAACCGTTCTTATTCTTTTGGGCCCACGTTTTCATGCCACCTGGATTTGAGCCAAATCCCGGCTCAGAGAGACCAAAACAGCCGAGGACATCCCCCCGGGCCATATCCGGTAGCCATTGCTGGCGCTGCTTCTTGGAGCCAAATGCATATATGGGAAACATAACGAGCGAATTTTGGACCGAAAACAGGGCCCGCAAGCCGCTATCACACCGGCTCAATTCCTGACATATAAGGCCATAAACAATATGACTGTTCCGGTTGCAGCCATAACCATCTACATGCAGACCGAAAAGGCCCAATTCGGCCATCCGGGGGATGAGCGGCTGGGGAAACGTTGCCTTGTCAAAATGCCCAGCAATGACAGGCATGCATTCCTGGTCTACAAATGCCCGCACCATCTCCCTGACGGTTATCTCTTCTTTGCTGAGCAATGTGTCGATATCGTATAAATCAACATTAGCGCCTGGTTCCATAGCCGTTCTCCTGCTTTGATTGAATTTGCACCTGCAATACCATAAGTACCCAATCTAAATAGAGCAACCGATCGCAACAATCAAGGCTGGCATTTCTTGTTTTTCTTTCTGTAATGGTTAGAGTAACTTATGATAATGAATAGCGTTTTGAATACCCTGGATACGGAGGATAATATGAAACAGTGTCAGCTGGGAGAATCGAACATCCAAATCTCGTCGATCATCATGGGGCTCTGGCAGGCCGGCAAGGAGATGTGGGTAGGCATTCAGGATAAAGAAACCACCCGGGCGATTCGAGCTGCCTATGATGCCGGCATTACCACTTTCGATACGGCCGAAGCTTATGGCAAAGGTCATTCAGAGCAAATACTGGCATCTGCAATTTCCGATATCCGCGACAGGGTCATTTATGCCACCAAGGTATTTGCCAATCATCTAAAATACGACCAGGTCATCCAATCCTGCGAGCGCTCACTTAAAAATTTGAAGACCGATTATATCGACCTCTATCAAATCCACTGGCCTTCGGATTCATTCGGCTTTGATGCGGTGCCGATCGCAGAAACGATGAACGCTTTAAACACGCTCAAAGAGCAGGGAAAAATACGTTCGATCGGAGTATCTAATTTTTCCCGCGCCCAGCTTCAGGCGGCCCTTGAATACGGCCGAATCGACAGTTTGCAACCGCCGTATTCTCTTTTCTGGCGACACGTGGAATATGAGTTGACGCCCTTTTGTGCTGAAAACAAAATCACCATTCTGGCTTACTCACCAATGGCGCAGGGGCTTTTAACAGGCAAATTCAGACCTAAACACGTGTTTGAAAAAGGGGATGTCCGGGCTAAGAATAAGCTCTATCAGCCGGAAATGTACACCCGGGTGCAGGAAGCGCTCTTGCGGTTGGAACCCATTGCACGGCAAAAAGGGGTTACATTGGGACAACTGGCTTTAGGCTGGGTTATTTCGCATACAAATACCTGTGCCATTGCCGGCGCCCGCAATGCGGATCAGGCCACAGCAAACGCTGCGGCAGGTGAATTAACCTTATCAGATGAAGATCTGGCCGCTATGGATGAAATCGGGCGCAGCGTGACCGATTATCTGGATGATGATCCGGTCATGTGGAAATTTTAGCATTTAAAAGGGTAAAAATGATGATAACAGTATCCCTGCGGATCGCCCCATTTCATCTCTGTATCGATTAAACATTGCCCGATCATCTGTTTGGATACTTCTTCGTAATCTGGTCTCTGCTCCTCTACCCTTTTACAATCCATACAAATCGCCTGATGATCATAAACGGATAAGATGCGCTGTTCATCGGCACGAATCTGTCTGTCACAATGGGTGCATTGTATAGCGCAGGTTAGCTGCTCGACCCACTCGTCCACCATCATGTTGTCCTCCTTATCTAAATTGACCGCTTCAAATGGTTCCATCACCTAGATAGCTATTTTTTTATATCATTCACCAAATCTTTTATGATAGCAACAACATTTCGACCCCGTTCGCGCGCAATTCGATGGGCTTCTGCGACGATGTTGGATGCCTGAATTCTGAGCTCGGCCTCATCGGGAACGGGTTTATTTAGCTTTTGGTAGCGCCAGGTCATGAACCGTATGGCCAGCCGCTCTTCCTGCTGTCTGAAAAAGCCCACTTCTCTTACTCCAAACATTCATACCACAGCAATATTTAGGGCACCTATTATCGATGTCGTTCATTTAAAAAAATGCCGCTTGCTTCTGGCGGCTTGCTTCTTGCTCTGATCTTTTGCAGCCTGGAGCCAGAGGCCTTTTTAGGTTGACTCCGTCTGGCGATGACAGATCTTCAAAACCAGTCTTTCTAAAATGAGCCTAGGATCCTGACTGCTGGTTTTGAGCTGAATATCGGTTTCGTTTAAATGCTCTACGGCAGCCATCAATTCTGATTTCGAAAAGCGATCTGATTTTTTTAACAGCTGGTAAACCGGATATGCATTTTTAGGATTCCTGGCAAGCATTAAATCAGTTTGAATCTTTCTTTTTTTCTTCGCTTTGCTCCGGACAGAAACAGGATCCACATCTTCCGAACTTAATTCGCTTTGCTCCCATTTTTCAAGCGTCTGCAACAATACTTTATCGTATTCCAAAATCGACGGCATTATATTTTGTTGAAAAACAGCGTAAGAAACGCCGGCATGCCATTCTTTTGATGCCGGGCTGGTGGTGTAATCCTTTGCCAGAATCAATCTCCTGATTTGATTCACAATGGCGGCCAAAACCTGTAAGGGATGAAATCTACTGTCCAAAAGAGATTTCATCAAAAAAAGGGCATTGGAGGCCTGGCGGTCTGCTATGGCATTGGTCAGCTCATATATGGGGTCTTGTTTGGTGCGCTTCAAAACCGAGGCTACATCTTTTACCGTAATCGCATCGCGTTGGCCAACATAGTTAACTAATTTTTCAAGATTGCCGCAAAAAGTCCTTAGATCAAAGCCGGTCATATCCCGCAGAGCGGCAAAGGCACGGGTGTCCATTTTTTTGTTAACCGGCATTAGGATTTCTGCCATCTTTTTGCGCAATACATCCTCCTGCGCCATACGGTCTGCTCGGCGATCTCCTTTCGGAACCCGACAGTCAACAACCACCCCTTGATCCTTCAGGGCCTTGTAAAGGCCCACACGTTTGTCAACCATTTCGGTGGTAATAACCAGATGGTTGTCGGGCGGAAACCCCTTTTTGATCGCTTTCTGCAATGCGCCGGTGGGGTCTGTCGGTCTGGGTATCTCCAGCTGATTCTGACGGCAGTATTCGACAAGGTCATCTAGCCAGCTGTCGTTTTTCAACATGTCAGGCGCAAATGCTAATGTTTTTCTGCGATTGGCCGCATCAATATCTTCAAATGACAAGCTTAAATTACCCATCAAACTTAATAAGTAATTCGCCGCCTTGCTTTTGTTGTCATCATCATAGGCTTTTTGGGCATTCTCGATCAGCCTTGTTTTATCCTGCGTGGCATGAAATATTCGCGATTCGAGCAACGCGACTACCTTGGTACCGGGTATCAGAGAAAAGGTGTTGACCCGTTCAATGGCATCGTAGACATTTTCAGCAGCCCCTTCCATCGGATCGTAGTTTGCATGGCGGCCTTCCTTGGGGAGCAGCGCATCCAGAAGTGCACCATAGGCGGTTTTTACCAGCAATTCCTCACCAAAAACCAGATACACGGGCGCAAACTGCTTCTCGGGATCAGCAGTTAAATCCTTTAAATATTTGGGCAGCAGTTGATGATTGATTTCAGGCATAACACAATGATCGTCAAATGATGGTTGTTCGTCGTCCGTTGCAGACAAACAGAGGGAGACGCGGCATAATAATTCAACTCCTGTCGGCTGGCATAAAACCTACAAAGCAGAATAAAAACCATTTTAAACCGGCTATTGCGCAATCCGTAGCGCGCGAATCGCAGCCAGCAGCAAGTGGCCGGCGACCAGATACCCGTTTCTACTCCGGCATCTTTTTGAATACAATGTGGTAAAGAAATATCCCAATACCGATAGAAATAGCACTGTCGGCAACGTTAAATGCGGGCCAGTGCACGGTTCCCAGATAAAAATCCAGAAAATCGATTACCATACCCAATCGGATCCGATCAATCAGGTTGCCGATGGCACCACCAAAGATCAGTGCAAATGCCGTCGCCAGCAAGGTATAGTGCGTCGGTGTCTTTTTGTAAAAATAGAAGATTAAACCGACGGCCAATGACGATATAAAAAGAAAAATAATAGAGCGCAGGGTCGCGCTTAGATTTGCCATAATTCCAAAAGCGCCCCCTGGATTGTGAATGTGGGTGAGATTAAAAAAGCCACCGATAACCGGAATGGTAGTATTTAAGGGAATGGTGCGCAAGACCAGTGCTTTGGTGAGCTGATCGAACAGGACGACTCCCCCGGCAATGACGGCCAGCTTGATATATTTGTTTTTGAACATGGCTACAATTTGTAGGTGTCAGGTGTCAAAAATCAATAGCTCGTAGCTGATAGCTCATAGCTCATAGTTGAAAATTTGAAGTTTGGAAATCAGCCTATGAGCTGTGAGCTATGAGCTATTTACTGACACCATAAAACTAATTGTAAACTCTTAAAATAGCTTCCAACACCGATCCGGAAATAGCGCGGGCTTTATCTGAAATCGTATAGCAGAATTGGGCAT
>JASFEV010000217.1:0-8044 GCA_050124655.1 Desulfobacterales bacterium | reverse complement strand
CTGCTGTAACCCCTTGATTTTAATGGTAGGCACGGCGAGATTTGAACTCGCGACTTCTACCGTGTCAGGGTAGCGCTCTCCCCCTGAGCTACGTGCCTTTAAATTTTGTATAAAAATTAATGTGATGAAGAATTTATATTCAATGGCTTCACGTTCGGCAAATTCTGGAAGGCCATCAGAATTCCTCGCAGATAAAATGGATGAGAATCATTTTGCCACATTAATATTTCCCTGCGGGCGAGCCGGAGGATTCCATCTGCTGCGTTATTAGGGGCGAAGCATAGTCCACTATAGCTTCGCCCTTAAGTGCCTTGCATATGAAAGCCTCCGACTCGTACAAAATACAGCTTTCAATTTCAACTAACACCGGTGTAGTATGGTGTCAAGTGCAAATCGGGCAACCCATTTTTAGCCTGAAACTAAAGCAATTTTCAAATTTTGGTTGCTGATCTCGTAGATATTGATGCCGAAATTTTCAAAATTTTGCCGCATTAGAGCCTCAGCCAGTTCCTCGGCTTTTCCTTTATAATCGATGATCAAAGTCGTTTCATTGGGCTTGATTTCTTTTACCCGAATCCCTTCGACACCCGAAATGCCGGTCAGAGCCCGGCGAAATTTTACAAAATTGGCAAGATTTCCGGTTCCTTCCACGAAAACCTCTAGCTGGGATGGCCGTTCAGCCAGTCTGCGCCAGGCGGCGTCCAACTGAACCGCCAGATCATCACCGGCCAGGGTGGCCACCATGGTTAGGGCTTCCCTGCCACCGATATCTTCATCTATGTTTGCAGTCACAGAAATTCGCGAAATGTTAGCCAGTTCTTCACCGCTTTGGGTTCTCAACACGCGCGCATTCAGAATGGCTTTAAAAGACTTTAGGTCATCGCCCATGATACTGGCCGTCGGGCTCGCCACCGAGGTGCCCATGATAATCACATCCGCCTGCAAGCGGGTACCGATATTTATAGCGGCTTCATCGGTTAATATGGGCGTTGATCGATCGCCCAAATCGGTTGTTTTTCCGATTCCGACGCCTCGATGATTGACAATTGGAAAACCTCTGGCTTTCAAAATATCGGCCATGGTTGCTTCGGTAATCGCTTCGAAGCCCCCCATTTGCTTACCCCACCAGTACTGGGGTGCATCTTCCTGAATATTCTGTTCCGAAATAAAAAAAAGGATTGAGGGCAATTCTATTTTGGCTCTCAATATATCCGCATCTGAAAGTTGTTTGGCAATTCTATCGCCCGCCACGCGTGCCTTGACCAGGACCCGGTAATTTTTATCGGACTGTGTTTCAGTCAACACCTTGTAATCCAGGACAAAGGCATTGGGTTTTGCAAAAATGACTTGATTCACTTGGGGAAAGTACTCGATCATTGAATTGATTTCTAACACCTCTTCGGTCATCAGGACCACCGCCGCCACCAGGCTTTCTGATATGGCTGCTTCCCGGGCAGCCTGAATATTGCCGCCATGAATGCGACTGGTTCCGACGACAACATAGGTTTTATTCCCCACCTGTTTCTGGGCGTAGGCTACAACAGAAATCAAAAGCATCGGAGTCATCGCCATCGCGACAACCAGCCGGTACCATTTGAATGACATCCCGCACATATTTTAGGCTCCCGATTTTATCAATATCACAATGGTAATATCCCTTAATAGAATTTTAAGATAAATTCAAGATTTAAACCACTGAATTCAACTGCAATTTCCAAATCCGGTGTTTTGTGGTGATCATCCAGAAATGAGGGATTTTTTCGATGAGCTCCCGCCAGACGGCGGTATTTCACCTCTTGATTTTATATATTAAGGAGTTCAAAAGGCCGTATATAAAGAGGCTTAGTCGTAGTATGAAATGTAAAACTGGCTTCAAAACTGCAGATTTTGTTCGATGGTTAGGCGTAATTCGATTCAAAAACGGAGCGTACACGTTAGTACGCGAGTATTTTGAATCGGATTATAACACAGCCATCGGGCAGAATATGAGATTTTGAAGCCAGTTTTTAGAGGCGGCGGGCAAGGGCATAATCCGCAATATCAAACAAAGAGTCCTTGTAATTTGAGGATTCAAAAACAGAAAGGGCCTTTTTGGCCTTATCAAGGTACCGGGTAGCTGTTTCTACCGTGTAGTCGATCCCGCCATTCTTGTGCAGCAGTGCCACCAGGGTCTTAAATTCATCTACCGAAAATTCATTATTATGTATAATCGATACCATCTGATCATGCTCAGTGGAATCAGCCTCTTTTAACGCCTGTATGATTGGCAAGGTTAATTTGCCCTCTCTAAGATCCGCCCCGACCTCTTTGCCTAAAGCAGCCGTATCCTTGGTGTAATCAAATAAATCGTCCACCATCTGAAAAGCTAAACCGAGATTATAGCCGTAGTCTGATAATGCCCGCTCTTTTTCCGGGGTTGCCTCGGCGATGACCGCACTCACTTTGCAGGCAGCCTGAAAAAGAACGGCTGTTTTACGACGGATCACCTCCATATATTCATCTTCGCTCAGGGAGACATCACCCTTGCGCATCAATTGGTGGACTTCGCCGGTGGACATGTGCTCGGTTAGATCGGCAACGATGCGCATAACTTCAATTTTTCCGGAATCCGCACATATGGCTAACGCACGTGAAAGCAGGAAATCCCCCACCAGTATAGTGATCGCATTGCCATATACCGAATGGGCGACGGTTTTACCGCGTCGCAGAATTGCATCGTCAATGACGTCATCGTGCAGAAGTGTGGCGGCATGCAGGTATTCCATCGCTGAAGCAACTTTTTTGGCGTATATTTCTGTGTAACCACAAATTTTAGCGGCAAGAACCAGCAGCAAAGGCCGTAAGCGCTTGCCGCCGGCAAACAAAATATGGTGGGCGACTTCAGACACCAGATTCAGGTAAGGTTTTAAATTTTCGGCTAATTGCGTTTCAATTTCGGCCAGATCTTCTTTGTTATTTGCCAGAATGCGCTTTTTGAGATCAATCATATAGCATCTCCAATAAGGTCGTATTCCATGGCATCGCTTACCTTAATTTGCGAAAATGATCCAACCGCCGGGTCCGGTTGTGCCGGGCCGAATTTAATATAGGTCATGCCATCGACTTCGGGGGCCTGGAATGGCGCACGGCCGGCATACAGATTTTTCTCGACCGGTTCTTCGACTAAAACCGGTAACGTTTGACCGATATAATGTTGATACTTTTGGGCCGAAATATCCAGCTGGCATGACATCAGTTGATCATAGCGCTCCTGAGCCACTCCGGCCGGCACATGGTCGGGCAAACGGTGCGACCGCAGATCCTCGGAGTCGGAATAAAGAAATACGCCCAGATGATCAAACTGGGTGTTTTCCACGAAACGCAGCAGCGTCTGAAAATCTTTATCGCTCTCTCCTGGAAATCCCACAATCAGGGTGGTCCTCAATGCAGCGCCCGGCACTTCATTTCGAATCCTATCAAAAAGTCGATCAAGGTCATCCCGATTGTAGTTGCGACCCATCTTTTTTAAAATAGTGCTGCTGACATGCTGAATCGGGATGTCGAAGTAAGAGCATATATTGGGGTACGATGCAACTGTTTTGATAAAACGATCGTCGATGCTTTCCGGGTGCCCATAAAGAACGCGGACCCAGGCGCCGGGACTCGATGCATCCATTAACGGCAGGCAGGCCAAATTTTCGACCAGCTGGCCAAGAGATGCCGGCGGCTGTAAATCCTTGCCGTATGAAGTCGTATCCTGGGCCACCAGAACCAGCTCTTTGACTCCGGCCGCCAGCAAATCCTGGGCCTCGGAAATAATGTCTTGCGGCGGCCGGCTTCTTTTTTTGCCGCGCAGTTTGGGAATGATGCAATAGGTGCAGCGCTGACTGCAGCCCTCGGCAACCTTAAGATAGGCCATATGCGATGTGCTCAACGCTCGCGGGGCATCTTTTTCCTGAGGTGAAATGGTCGCCGGATCCGGCAGCAAACAGCCACCAGAAAATTTTGATCCTTCAACAGCTTCCACGATGCGGTCAAACGCACCTGTTCCGATGAAAGCGTCAACCTCGGGTAGCTGACCGGCAATATGATCACGATAGCGCTCCGGCAGGCATCCGGCAACAACCAGTCGTTTGCATTTTCCCGTTTGTTTATAGCGGGCAAGCTCGAGAATCATCTCAATACTTTCATCGGCGGCATCTTCGATGAAACTGCAGGTGTTGACCACAATGGAATCTGCATCCTCAGGATCTTCAACAATTGTCCAGCTGGCCTTTTTGATGCGGCCCAACATGATTTCACTGTCCACCTGATTTCGGGCGCATCCAAGACTGAGTAGAAAAACGTTCATTAAAATTTTAATCCAAGAGAGAGATGTGTTAGATTTTTGTTTGATTCATTGAAAAAGTAGGTACTGATCAGGGGTTGTCAATGCAGCTTTTTTGAGGTTTTTACGATTAGGATTGTAGCTTTAAATACCTGAAATAATCTAAAAAGTGCTTGACAATATATCTATATTACAACATTGTAGAACTAAACTAGATAAATGCTGTACTACCCGTGCATAAGAACCTAAAGCGTGATCCTCTATAAAACTAACTCGCAACCTATGGAGTCAGTTATGAGAATATGGTTCCAAAAAATGACGGTAAAAAACCTCTGAGGGATTTACCAAACCTCTTAAGAGGTTTTTGTTTTTTATAATCCATATAAGGCCGTCCTGACTGCAGCTCAGAAAGAGGAAGTCAGATTTTTAGGAGGAAGTTTCCCTCTGATTTCTAGCGCATCTATATCCGATAGAAAATTGCCAATTCACCAGCTCTTGTTTAGCATACTCTTGGGCCATCTTAAGCTTTAGGGGAAATAATAAGTCGGAACCCTATTTTAAGATCAACAAGAGACGGAGCATCCATATACCGAAACATATCAACTCGAAAGATTTTTTGAGATCGCATCCACGCTAAGGGCAGTCATGAGCGCCCCAAAAAAGGAGGCAGGTAATGATCCGTATATTTTCATGTCGGCTTAGTTTCATCCTCTGTTTAAGCTGCATGATCACTTGCTTATATCCCTGCGTTTCTTTTGCAGGAAGTTGTGAGCAATGGGTTGCTGAAGCGGTTTCTGTACAGGGAAGCGTGGAAACCCAAAGAACTGGCGAAACGAAATGGCAACCGGTTAAGTTAAATGACACCTTTTGCCCCGGTGATAAAATTCGCGTAAACGAGAGAAGCCGGGCCGGCCTTTCTCTCGTAAACCAACCCTTGCTGCGACTTGATCAAAACACAACGATCACCCTCGGCGGTGTGAAACAAAAGAAAACATCTGTGGTCGAACTGGCCAGGGGCGCGGTACATTTTTTCAGCCGCATTCGTCGTAACCTGGAAGTGATGACAGGTTTTGTAAATGCCGGCGTGGAAGGAACAGAGGGTTTTATAAAGGTTGAGGAAGACAAAACCTTCATATCGATTTTTGAAGGCCAGGTGCTGGCTTCCAATCCGGCCGGGAGCCTCACGCTGACCAGCGGTCAGTCGGCTGTGGCTGAGGCCGGCAAAGCGCCTGTGCTGCGGGTGGTGGTGCGACCCAGGGATGCGGTCCATTGGGCATTATATTACCTGCCGGTCATATTTTTCCCACCCGGTGAAGCCCCCAAAGAAAATATGAGTAACCCGCGCTTTTTGGCCTATCGTGCCTCACAGCTGCTGGCTGTAGGCCGCGTTGATGAGGCCGGTGCCGATATCCAGCGGGCCCTGAGTTTAGACCCCGGGTTCAGCGATGCGCATGCGCTTCAGGCCATTATATTCGTGGTGCAAAACAAAAAAGACCAAGCGCTGGAATCGGCTAAAAAGGCTGTTGAAACAGGTCCCCGCTCGGCAACAGCCCGCATCGCTTTGTCTTATGCCCAGCAAGCCGGCTTCGATCTTGAGGGCGCCCGCACCAGCATTGAAGAGGCGTTAAAACTGAACCCCGATAATGCCCTGGCATGGGCGCGGCTCGCCGAGCTATGGTCCTCATTCGGCAGAATAGGCAAGGCTGTGGATGCAGCCAAAAAGGCCGTTGAACTTGAACCCAATCTTTCACGAACACAGATGGTTTTGGGCTTCGCCTACTTGACCCAGGTGAAAACCACCGCATCGCGGGAGGCCTTTGAGAAAGCAATTGCGCTTGATCAGGCCGACCCCCTTGCGAGGCTGGGACTGGGTCTGGCCATCATCCGGGACGGGGATCTGACTGCCGGCGGGCGGCAGATTGAAATTGCCGCCAGCCTCGATCCCAACAATTCATTGGTTAGAAGTTACCTGGGCAAGGTATTCTTTGAAAAGAAGAACATCGGGTTGGATGAACGCGAGTTTGCCATCGCCAAGGAGCTTGATCCCAACGACCCCACCCCCTGGTTTTACGATGCAATTGCCAAGCAGACCACCAACCGTCCGGTGCAAGCTTTGCAGAATTTGCAGAAGGCCAGGGCGCTTAACGATAACCGTGCCGTTTACCGTTCCAGGCTCCTGCTCGATTCGGATTTAGCCGCTCGCAGCGCCGCACTGGCTCGAATTTACAGTGACCTGGGTTTCCAGGAGCGTGCTTTATTTGAAGGCTGGATGGCGGTTAACACCGATCCAACCAGCTTTTCGGCCCACCGGTTTCTGGCCGATTCTTACGCCGCTCGGCCGCGTCACGAAATCGCCAGGGTCAGCGAGCTGCTCCAATCCCAGCTGCTGCAGCCCCTCAACATTACCCCTGTCCAGCCCCGCCTGGGCGAAAGCAACCAGTTTCTGATCAGTTCCAGCGGCCCTGAAACACTTGCGTTCAACGAGTTTAATCCCATTTTCAACCGCAATCGCGTTGCCGCTCAGGGTGCCGGACTGGTCGGTGAAAATGACACATCTGGCGGGGAAGGCGTGGTTTCCGGAATCTATAAGAAATTTTCCTTCAGCAGCGGTTATACCTACTTTGATACCGACGGCTGGCGCCAAAACGCCGACCAGACCGATAAAATCGCCAATGCTTTCGGCCAACTGCAACTCACTTACAAAACGAGCATTCAGGCTGAATACCGTTACAGGGATACCGAAAGCGGCGATCTTCAGCTGAGGTTCTTTGAGGATGACTTTCTGCCACGCAAAGATGAGAACAACGAAAGCAAATTGATTCGTGCAGGCTTTCGACATGCTTTTTCGCCGGCCAATGTTCTCATTGGAAATTTTGCGTACCAGGATGTGGACCGCAATATAAAAGACAGTCCCGTACCGGTATTCGTCCCGCTGGCAAAAATTGAAGGCGATGATGATGCCTATAGCTATGAATTACAACATCTGTTCCGCTCAAAATTTATTAACATTGTGACGGGCGCAGGATATTTTGATATCGATGCGCAAGAAACCGTTACAACCGATATATTTTTTTTCCCCCCCGGTGTGACTGTGCGGGACGTAACAGAAGATGACCTCGATGTCCATCACGCTAATCTTTATCTGTATTCCTATATCAAGCTGCCTGTGAATCTGGCACTGACCGTCGGCGCCAGTGGTGATTTCTTCGATGGTGATAGTGATGCCGAAGATGATACCAATCAATTTAACCCCAAGTTGGGAATTACCTGGAATCCTTTTGCAAACACCACGCTGCGCGCTGCGGCATTCAGGACGTTGAAAAGAACGCTGATCACAGACCAGACGCTTGAGCCGACCCAGGTAGCCGGATTCAACCAGTTCTTTGATGAGAATAATGCAACCGACGCCTGGCGCTTCGGGGGCGCAATCGACCAGAAATTCTCAGAAAGCTTATTTGCAGGGGCAGAGTATACCTACAGGGATCTGGACACACCGTTTTTTAGCGACGAGGTGGAGGAGGCCAACTGGGAAGAAAAGATTTTCCGTGTCTATCTTTTCTGGACACCGCATGAATGGCTCGCCCTCAGCGCTGAATATCTGTATGAAGATTTCGACCGGGACGAAGATTTTGCGGAAGGCGCCAAAGACCTCGAGACCCATTATGTTCCCCTGGGGATCAATTTTTTCCACCCCACCGGGCTGAGTGTCTCATTGAAAGGCACCTATATCGATCAGGA
>JASFEV010000216.1:0-8092 GCA_050124655.1 Desulfobacterales bacterium | reverse complement strand
ATATTCACAGATAAAAAAATGGCGGTCATATCCGGGGCTCGGGCACAGGAACTTGATTTTTGGCAGCTGTCCCCAAGGTGGCTCACCATCCATTACGCCTTTGACCATGGCACGCAGAATGGTATCGTGCATCAAATTCAGGCTTGAATTTCCGCCGATCAGCAGTTCATCCGGCTCAACCTGCATATATTCGGAAAACAGCGCCTTGGCTGCCGGGATACCGTCGAGCCCGCCATAGTTGCGGCAATCCAAGCCATCTTCGGTTTGGTAAGCCTGACCGATATCACCTGCAAGCATCCCCAGTGTCAGGTCCAACTGCTCAGAACAGGGTTTGCCACGGGTCATATCTAGCGCCAATTGGCGGGATTTAATTTCTTGATAGCGTTGTTGCAATTCTTCTCTGATGCTTCGACGTTCTTGATCGCTCATTGTGTTAAAATCCGTCATTGGCCATAATCCTTTTGCCTGGTATCAAACGATGTTAACGCTGTCCTCAATTTTTCATTAGCCGCCTCTATACCATTGGACAGATAACGCATCAACCCCAGATTTTGTTAAAATTTGATTAACATATGGTTATAAATGAGGGATCGGGGCGTTTTCTTAATTTAGTCGCTACATGATCCCCTGAATTCGCTAAGTTTGCGATTCCTCATTCCGCTATTGATTCATATTGCGCAGAGAAAATACCTGCTCCCTGAATTAGCTAAGTTTGCGATCATTCATTCCGCTCTGCTATAGGGTTTGAAAGAAAAATCCCCTAACCTTTAATTAAAAAGCCACCAGAAGCTGCCTTAAAAATAGTAGATTACGCTTTCCGGTTGGCCAGTTGAGCCGGTTTAGCCCGTTGAGCCCGAAAAAAAGGAAAATCGATTAATAATTTTTTTAAACGGCAAACGGGCTAACGGGTAACGGGCTCAACCTGCAATATTCGAGCATTTTGAATCGGTTTTCAACACAGCCATTGGACGTCAGATGCATTTTTAAGGCAGCTTCTAATAGGTGACTTTGATGAGCGTTAACCCCTGTGCCGGCGCTGTTGCACTGGCCTGTGAGCGATCCCTTGACGCCAGGATGTTTTTAAAATCAGCCGGCGTAATTTTACCCAATCCCACATCCACTATGGTTCCAACAATGTTGCGAACCATGTAACGCAAAAAACCGTCGGCTTCGATCTCAAAGATCAATATGTTGTCCGCCTGTTCAATAAGCTCGGCTGCAATGACTTCGCGGGTCGTATCCTGTCGCGGGCTGCCGCTGCCTTCGAAAGCCTTAAAATCATGGCGTCCGACAAGGTGGGTCATTGCGACTCGCATTGTCTGCCGGTCTAATGTCTTGCGGACGAACCACACATAGTGCCGCCCGATGGCCGCTGGAATGGACTGGTTTAAAATTTTATATTGATAAATTTTACTACGCGCATCATAGCGAGCATGAAATTCGGTGGCAGCCCACTGACAATTTTTGATAATAATATCTTCGGGCAGTAAACTGTTCAGTCCATTGAAAAATGCTTCAGGTGTCAGACGGGTATCGCATTTAAAATTCGCGACTTGGCCGGCAGCATGCACGCCAGCATCGGTGCGCCCCGAACCGATCAGCGCCACCTTGCAGGATGTCATTTTAGCAAGGGCCTTTTCAATTTCGTCCTGAATACTGCGATCTGTTTTCTGACGCTGCCAGCCATGATAGCGCGTGCCGTCGTATTCGATCGTTAGTTTAAAATTTTTGGTCATGACCTTTTATGTCGGGCGAGGGTGTATCTGTTTTACATAATCAACGCCAGGGATAACGAAAAAAACGACAATATCGTCGAAAGAGCGATTGCCGCGGATGCCAGCTGGGTATCACTGCTGAGTTGAGCAGATAAAATGTAAAGTGACGTTGACGTCGGCAATGTAAAATATATCATACCAACTTTAAAAGAAATTCCGCCGGTGTCAAACAACTTGAGCAAGATGAATCCGGCCAGCGGTAAAATGATCAATTTGAACACACAGGCAACAAGCGATAATTTGAAGTGATTTTTAATGCCACTGAGCGTCAACGCACCGCCAATCGAAAGCAGCGCCAGTGGTAAAGTGACATAAGAGGTTAGCCGAAAGGTATTATCGACAAAAACCGGAAAGCCGCCGATCATTTTCCAGTAGGCGATGCCCGCAAGGCAGCCAATAATCAATGGGTTGGTCAGCAATGCTTTTGCGGTTAGCACCACCCGTTTCTGTGGCGATACTTTATCTTTTGCGAACCAGGTGAGGGTGCTGACGGCCAGGATATTGATCAGTGGGATGATCAAACCAATTAAGATGCTAAATTGCCGGGCACCCTCTTCGCCCAGGGCACTGATAACGACCGTCATGCCGATATAGGTGTTGAAGCGGTAACAGCTCTGGGAAAAGGAGCCGGCCTGAAAGGCACCGACTCTGAAGATTTTAATATACATACTGCTGAGGATATATACACTGACCACCGCACAAATGGCGGCCTTATATAGTCCGGGATCGCCGATGCGGTCGGATGCGGCACCGATCTTCCAAAAAAGCAGAAGCGGGAATAAAATAAAGTAGATCAGTTTGTCGGACGTCTTCAGAAACGCATCATGGGTCAATCCGGCGCGTTTAAGCAAATGGCCGAAAAGCAGCAGAGCAAATACCGGGAAGAGATTATTGACAACCATCTGTTTTATAGCCTGTCACAGGGTAGATTGCCGAGTGCCGATTCAAGTTTGTCATCCAAAGAATCCGAGAAATATTTTACCGCAAAGCGCTGACTGCAGGACCTACAGTACAGATAAACATACGGTCAAGCGCGTTCAATGATGAGTTCATTGCCGCATCGCGGGCAATCGGCCAGGTGTTTTTCAGTCATCCGATTAGGATCCTTTCGACAGCAGGGCAATCCCCGAGGGTGCTTTGGTGCGAACGCGTGTGCATTCTTATTTTGTTCGTGCAGGGTAGCGAAAACAAATCGAGCTGTCAAATGCCGAACTCAAATAACTGCATACGGACCGCTGTCTGGAATCTTTGTAGACAGCTTGCTTGTTTTTATTTATATAAAGGGCAATAGTGATGGAGCTTTTGACAATTACCAATTGTTTGACAGTGAGGGATCTATGTGCCAGGGATTTACATTTGCAGGAATTGCCTGCGGATTGAAAAAGAACGGTCAAAAGGATCTTGGGCTGATTGTCTGTGATAGACCGGCAAATGTGGCCGGTGTATTTACCCGCAACCAAGTGAAGGCCGCCCCGGTCCTTCTGGATATCGATCGCATCACAACAGGCGTTTGTCAGGCCGTCATTGCCAACAGCGGCAATGCCAATTGTTGTACGGGGGAAAAAGGAATGCGCGATGCGGTTTCAATGGCGCGCTGGGCGGCTGCCGAGCTTGATATTCCGGAAGAACACGTGCTGGTGGCTTCCACGGGCGTTATCGGAAAGCCGCTTGCTGTCGATCGAATCCAAAAGGCGATTCCTGATCTTGTTACGGCCCTCGATGCGGCTCACATTTACGATTTTGCCGAGGCCATTATGACCACCGATACCGTTGCCAAAATGGTCAGTCATAAGGGACATCTGGACGGCGTGCCTTATACGGTGACGGGCATTGCCAAAGGAGCGGGAATGATCCGCCCGGATATGGCCACCTTGCTGTGTTTTGTCATGACCGATGTCGCTGCCGAGCCGGCGCTCCTCAAAGAGATGCTTGTGAAGGCAACGAATCGCACCTTAAATCGCATCACCATCGATGGTGACACCAGTACAAATGATACGGGCCTGTTGTTGGCCAACGGTCTGTGTGGCGCTGCGGTCAAAGGGGATGCTGCAAAAAGGGCTTTTCAAGATACGTTGGATGCTGTTTTACTGTCGCTGGGTAAACAGCTGGTCGGAGATGGCGAAGGTGCCACCAAGCTGGTCGAAATTATCGTCCAAGGCACCACCTCAGATTCCGAAGCCCGCCAAATCGCCGATACCGTCGCGCATTCGAATCTGGTAAAAACCGCTCTGTTTGGTGAAGATGCCAACTGGGGAAGAATCCTTGCTGCTGTCGGCCGAGCAGGGGTGCCTGTTGAAACAGAGCGGGTGGATGTTTTTTTTGGGGATGTGTGCATGGTTCGAAAGGGTACGGGGTGCGGTAAAAAAGCAGAAAGTCAAGCGACCCGGGTTCTCAAAAAGCCGGAGTTTGCCATTCGCATCGATTTAAATGCTGGCCGGGGCAGGGCGGCGGTGTTTACCTGCGATTTTTCCGTCGATTATGTGCGCATCAATGCCGATTACAGAAGTTGAAAATTGCTTTTAAACCCTCATCTTTCGCCCGATGGCGGTGTTCTAATTAAACATAAAGCAAAGCGCATGGTGCATAGCGCAAAGGGTTAATCGCTTTGATTAGGAGCCCAAATTTGGATTTTTACCCTATGCCCTCTGCCCTATGCGCTTTGCTTATCGGTGCGCCCGATAGCAAATATGAAAACTGAGTAGAGGACATTTAAAGGCGAAGGGTATTCGGTTTATGGCTGAGATGCGGTTGCAAAAATTTCTTTCCAAAGCGGGCATATGTTCCCGGCGCAAGGGAGAAGCATATATTAAAGCCGGCTGGGTCAAAGTGAACGGGCAAGTGGTTACCAAACTGGGTGTTAAAGTTGATCCGGAAAAAGATCTTGTTGAAGTCGATCGAGACGCCATTGAATCCGATATCGCACCCATCTATATCGCGCTCAATAAGCCCAAAGGCTATGTCTCCAGCTGCGATCAACCCGGTGAAAAAATTGTACTGGATCTCTTAGGCCTTTCAGAAAGAGTCTATCCTATCGGACGTCTGGATAAGGATTCAAGCGGGCTTTTGCTGTTGACCAATGATGGTCAACTGCATCATCGTCTTTCGCATCCATCATTTCAACATGAGAAGGAATATGTCGTTACCGTCGCCAAGCCCATTCCTAAAGGTGCATTGCACAAACTAGCAAATGGGGTGCCGATGATGGGCACCCGAACGCGCCCGGCGCGCATTGAGCGAATTTCGGCCAGACGCTTTCGTATGGTTTTAAAGGAAGGAAAAAACAGACAAATCAGGCGTATGGTTCGTAAAGTGGGCAATCAGGTTGTTGGACTAAAGCGAATTCGAATAGCCAATATCAAACTGGGCAAGCTGCCATTAGGCAGCTGGCGGTACCTGTCCCAAAAGGAATGCGAAAAATTGCTAAATTCGGTTTAGAATAAATTCAGTACGATCCTCAACGCTACCCACTGGCACATAAATGAGATTATAGCCCAGCGATTGATAGCTTTCTTCGATAAGATGGCTCAAACGGTCGGCCGTCGTTTCATCCTCGGACCGCACCGTGTCTGCCAAAAATGCGAGCCTTTCCAAAAGAAATATTTTTCGATAGCGAATTGCCTGGCTCATCTGCCGCGCTTCGGTGGGATCTAATCCACACAATTGATAATAGGCAATGCTGTCGGGCACTGCGCGATCGAAAAAGATAATGTCTTTGGGCTTCAATCGGGCTTCAAGTTTGGCTTTTGTCATCAGAATATGGCGTTCAAAAGCCCATTCGTCGGCTTTTATGCCTTCCAAGGTTTTGCCTTTGGCCAATTCAGCATCAATATAGGCCCTTGCCACTTCGTGGACAACAGCATAACCCATTTGCTCCAGCCGATTGATGACCGCTGTTTTACCCGAGCAGGGTGCTCCGGTGATGACAAACCAATTGGTCGTGGGTGCGGGGGACTTCATCAGATTGCGCTTGCGCCGCCATCTACATTCAGGGTTTGACCGGTCATAAAATTCGATCCGGTAATTTCAAATCCGATGCCGCGGCTGCCAACGGTAACGACAAAAACCTTATTCGACGTAAACAGTTTGTCCGGGATAAATGGTAGAATTTGGCCACAGCTGATTGATAGACAGAAATCGGTTGAGAGCCATATTGTAGCGTTTGGCAATCAAAAAAGGGCTGTCACCTGATTTGACCTGATAGGTCTCTAAACCGTCAACTTTTGGAAGCGTTTTCTTTCCATCAAATATAAGCAACTCCTGGCCTTTGTGCAGTCTGGTTGATGAAAGTTGATTGAGCTGCTGGATTTTCTTTGTGGTTGTCCCATATTGCTTGGCAATGGTCCACAGCGAATCGCCTTTTTTAACCACATGAACAACGCGGTGGCCGTGCTGCGACGGAAACTTTTTGGGCGGGCGATACCGATAGCCGCTGCGCGGTATTTTCAGTAAGCGCCCGGCAACGATATAGTTGGACCTGCGTAGATTGTTGGCCCGCATAATGCTGCCAACGCTGGTTCGGTAACGCTTGGCGATCAATGAGAGGGTTTGGCCGGGACGAACACGGTGATAGACATAGGCGCGTTGCGGGGGTCGAGAGACCGGAATTTTATCCAATTGCGCTAAAAGGTATTCACCTTTATAAGGAGGCACTTTAAGCGGGTACTGGTCCTCGGGGCAGATATGATAACGCAATTCAGGGTTGAGTTCGTAGATGGCGTCTTTTGTCATGCCAATCGAACGGGCAACATCCTTCAGGTGCACCTGCTTTGAAATCAAAACCGTTTCATACTGCGGGGGCATATCCAAAGCCACCAGATCCAGCCCATACTTTTGCGGTTGATCGAGAATGTGCAGGGTGGCCAGAAAGCGGGGTACATAGCGTGCGGTCTCGCGCGGCAAGCGTTCGTAAAGATCCCAGAAATTGTCCAGGTAGTTAAGGTTCTGGCGGCGGATGACATTTAACACCCTTCCTTCACCGCAGTTGTAAGCAGCCAAAACAGTCGTCCAATCACCAAAAATGGCGTGCAGCTCCTTGAGATAATCAATCGCAGCTCGAGTCGATTTTTCCGGATCCATGCGCTCATCGATTAATTTGTCTCTTTTGAGCCCGAACTTGTAACCGGTCGATGGAATAAATTGCCACAGGCCCAAGGCACGGGAACGCGAAAGGGCCTTTACTTTAAAACCGCTTTCGATAAGGGGCAGCCAGGACAGTTCTTCAGGCAGTCCGGCTTCTTTAAGGGCGGCCACGATATACTGGCGGTATCGACCAGAGCGCTGATAGGATTGAATAAAGAACTCTCTTTCATGGCCGGTAAAGCGATCAATTTCGGCCTGGACGTGCTTGTTCAAGATTCTGGGAATGGCGTTGTAACTGCCGTTTACAACGATATTGCGAGAGGCATATATTTCCAGAATACGCTTTGATATCATAAAGCGCAGGTCTTCTTTTTGCTGGATTAATTTGGTGTGGTCGGATGTGTCGGCTTTCAAGATCAAAGCATAGGCCTGGTCCAATGCGTCGAGCGCATTTTCGAGCTCACCCTTTTGCCAGAACTCTTGCGATACTTGGCACAGATCAAGTGCTTCATCCAGCACGCTTTCACTCTTTTTAGCCAACGCCACGGTGCTTTCTTCTTCATAAGACCCCAGCTCTTGATCGTCTAAGGCAGAATCGTTGAGCGGGTGTATGTTGGCGGTACGATTAAACTCGGCGCCCTGAGTGGGCTGAGGAGTGGCGGTTGGTGCGGTTTTTTGACCCCCGCTATCCGGGGATAAAGATGGGTTTTGCATTAAATGTCCGCAGCCTAAAAAGAATATCCACAACCAACAAGCGAGAAAATATAAGCCCTTCTTCATCAGTTCCATTCCCATTTTTTATATTTTTTTTGTTATACCACCATTTCTTAGGTTAGTAAAACGAAATGCAGAAATCTTTAATATTTTGATTGTATTCAATATCGTCAATTTTTATAAAAACTTAATCCCTGTCCGTGGGCTCTTGGCTAAAATTGTCGAACACCGACGAAATCGACAAGCGACACTAACCGACGATAGCTTTTTTAAAGATAGTCGGAAAAAGCTTGAAAGTCCTTGGAATTAATCGTAGAATGCTGTCTTATGATGGCGAATCTATGGGCTCTGTTAATTTGTTTTCTATATATATTGATATGTTATCAGAAATTGATCTAAATGCACACTAAAATTATGTTCTAGGACGGGCACCCTCACCTTTACCTTAAGCCATCGGGGGATTAGAAAGGATTCCGTTTTTAATGTAAATGCCATGGCTTAAGTATCCTGATCCAAAATCCACC
>JASFEV010000215.1:0-8162 GCA_050124655.1 Desulfobacterales bacterium | reverse complement strand
ATTCTGCGACACGGACTGCGTGGGGGCAGCCGATGTGCTGCAATACCTGGCCCATTGTTATCTTTAGGGGTGCCAGCCCATCTTTTGATAGTATGTAAATGTTATCCCAGCGCACTTTCCCCAGGTAACCGGCGTCCCAGGCTTTCGGCGCATTCTGCTTGATAGTGCCATCTGCTTCCGCCATCAATAATCCAGGAGGGGATGGTACGTCACTTATGTCCAAACAGCTGAGCAGCGGAAGTACCTGTTCCGCCGGCCCCTGCAGGCCGTAGCTGAAAGAATCCCATAAGCCCTTGAAGCGATGGGGATGTTCCCGCCAGCCTATCTCCCCTGAAAAATCAACATCGGCCTGGGGCCCCGCCAGAATCGTGACAGCCCCTTCAGCCTTCAGCTCGGCTGCCAGGGAAAATAGATCTTCGCGGCCACTTAAGGCCGAAAAGCCGATGATGGGCTTGCGGGCACCAAAGTAATCCGCCAGAGCCTTTTTAAGCACAACCCGGTCATCTTCACGGCTGACGGCGATCACGATGCACTCGCAGCCGCTGAAGTCTTCGATGATCGTGGCCGCCATTTGGGGGCCCAGCAGTCCGTATGTCTCGCCTTTGAAGTGGCTGGTAATGATCACCATTTTTTGGGGGGTGCTATTTGCTGATCGCTGGATTGACATTTTTATTTAAAAATTAAGGCCTCCGAATGAATCGAAGGCCTTTTCGCCTTGCTTAAGATGACTTCCTAAAGTGATTGATAGGATTGACTGCCAGAAATATTAGACGATATGATTGTCACTCCCGCGCAGGCGGGAGTCCAGTTTAAAGACGCCCGGATTCCCGCCTGCGCGGGCATGACGGGCGGATTGCACGCCTAGCACAAAAGCATATTCTAGACAACAATTCTAGTACAGCACACTATATTTGATTCTCCAATGCTGCGGCTTCTTTGCTGGCTGTGGATACCCGTTCCGCTGCCTGGCGCCGGATGGCAATGCTCACTTTATCGGCCTCGACAAAATCCACGGCCTTTTCTTCACAGAACCGCACACACTGCGGATCGCCGTCACAGAGATCGCATTTGAAGACCTTGCGGTCGGTGGCATTAAAAATCATGGCACCGAACGGGCATGCGCTCACGCAGGAGCGGCAGCCAATGCAGACATCATAGTCAACCTCAACCCTGGCTGATTCCTCGTTGCGTGAAATCGCCTTGACCGGGCACACATTCAAACAGGGCGCATCCTGGCACTGCTGGCAGGACATCGGGATATACAGACCTTCGGCCTCCCATTTAACCACCCGGATCCGACTGCGGGCAGGATTCGATATTCCGTCATGCGAAACAGCGCACACAAGCTCACACAACTGGCAGCCCGTGCATTTCTGATGATCTATATGTAGTACTTTAGACATTTATTTCCTCCCTGCCTAATTGAGCAAAGGATGCTCAATTAGGGGTTTATTGTTATTTGTTATTTGTTATTAGAAGATTGATTTTATTCCTTTTAAACCAGTAACCAATAACTAATAACCGATAACTCTCTAAAGGAGATGGGACGGCTCACTTTCCAGGCCGAGTTTTTTCAATGTTTCCTTTTTGGGAACACCCGCTTTATCAAGGCCTTGATGTTTGTATAACTCATCGACCATCTTGATAAATTTTTTCTTGTCGATGGTCATGCCGATCACATCAATGGCGCCGCGCCTGCAAGGCTCGTCAAAATACCGGTGGTTCAACATGTCGCCTTTTTCTAGATCGTTGCGGGTCAAACCTTCTCTCAGGTTGAAAAGTCTTTCGATCATATTGCAACGACGGGAAACATCCCAGATTTCTTCGGGCGTCATTTCCAGGCCGGTATTGTAATAGAGCACTTTGGACCAGTCCTCGAAATTAGGCAATGTCGGTCCCAGGAAGGTTGTATGATATTTACAGATCCCCAAACAATCGACGCCCATGAAGCAGTTTTCCTGCCAGAACACCTGCCAGGGCTTGCCGACATATTCGGTGTGCTCGGAACTCAGCGGACCGTCATAGGACACCGGACTGCCGTAAATCTTTCGCAAAACCTTTTCCGGCAGATGGTATAAATCGATGGCCGGTCGGCTCCTCAAATGGTCAGATCCCCTGGATGCGGTGGCTACATTAAGCGCCAGCGCCGGAGTGGGCCGTTCATCCGAATGTAAGTTGCTCATGCCTTTGACCTGCACCAGATAATCAAAGGACTTCTTGCCGATCTTCTTGGAGGCCGGAATGCCGCCGTCGGCCAGGGCGTCGGCCAGCCAGCCTTTGCGGTAGCAGATGCGTTCAACCAATTCGAGAACGGCTTTATCATTGCCCCAGCTCAGATCGAGCCCATCGGTTTCTTTGTCGGTAATGATACCCAGCTCATAGAGCTCCATGGCCCAGGATATGAGGCTACCGGTCTCCAGATTGTCCATCCCGAACTGATTGACCAGATAATTGCCGGTCAGCACCGTCTCGGCCCGGGGAGTGTCGGTTTCGGCCCCAAAAGCGCCCAGGGAGGTATATTCCGGACCTTCATCATATTTTCCGGCCAGGGGGCCACTCGGAATTTTATACTGAGCCCGGCAATGGACCTGGCAGCCGAAGCAACCGGTCATATGATGGCGTCCCATGGTCTCCTCGGCGATTTCATCAATGCGCTCGGGCTCGATGTCATCGGCATATTCACACTGATTGTATTGAAAATTCCGCGTCCGGACACCGCCCCAGCAGTTCGTCGCACCCCAGATGAATGGCGTCCCTAATACGCCCTGGGTTTGATTAACTTTGGCGCTGACGATTTGATCGATGAAACGCTTATTGTATTCCAGCGCTTCAACCGGATGGGCAATCTGGATGTCCATGGTCCCGCGGGCGGCTACAGCCTTCAGGTTCTTGGAACCCATGACACAGCCCATGCCCGTGCGGCCACCGGAATTCTTGATTCCTGTCATCACATTGGCAAATCGAACCAGGTTTTCGCCGGCCGGTCCGATCACGCAGCTTTTGACTTCTTCATCCCCCAAATCTTCCCGGATGGCCCACTGGGTGTCGGTCACGGACTTACCCCAGATGTCACGGGCATCGCGAATCTCGATTTCGCCGTTGTTGATCGAAATGTAAACCGGGTGCTCGGCCTTGCCCTTGATCACCAGATGGTGAAAGCCGGCCCAGGCCAGCTCGGGGGCGAAAAAACCACCCATGTTAGTGCTGCCCAGCAATCCGGTCAACGGCGATTTAGCCATGATGTGCGTTCTGGCAGTGGCAGAAGCGCAGGTGGCGGTCAAAATACCACCGCTGATTAACAGGGTATTTGCCGGTCCCAGCGGATTACATCCTTTTTTGGTATGGTTATACAGCAGATAAGCATCCAGTCCGCGGCCGCCCAAAAATTTCTTGCGAACATCGATCGGAATCGGTTTGGTTTCAATATCACCGGTAGTGAGATCGATGTATGCGATCTTTCGGTTTAACGCCATATCAGGTTACCCCCTTTTCCTTTAATTTTTGTTCCGCCAGTTTCTTGTTGACATCCCAGACCGGACCCCGGATACGGGGCAAATTGGGATTGACCCAGTGAATCCGGTATTCCATACCGCAGGTCGGGCATTTGGCGGTTTTGCAGCCCTTTTCCGGCTGGATTCTTTCCATACAGCTCGGATTATGGCATCGGAACTTACCGTAAGTGCGTGTTTTGCGAAGACTTTCGGCCGTTGATAGGCCTTGCTTATCGGTTGCCATTTTCTTCTCCTTTGTGTTTTTTTGAAACCACTTATGGTGGAAACCTTCAAAAATCGGCTCGGTTGCGCAGCACCGAATTATGGAAATAGCTTCTAGAAGATGTTATTCGTCGCGCGCAGCTCTTACTTTTACAGCGAGATATAGACGGCAAATTAGTTCATTATTGTGAACATATCTATTTTTTTAATGGATACCACAACAGATGTTTGCAATCAAGTCAAAATTTGGTTCTTTTGAATAATTTTTTAAAACGCAGTATAATATTGGCATAAAATGCAGTTAGGCTCCAGTTATATGGGTAAACCGTTTAATAAAGCCGGTCAATAATTTGTTCACTAAGATGAACAAAATTTCTTGACATCCCTATTCCCCAATTGTATTCTCAAATCATGAAAAAATATGGCGCTCCATCCGTAAAAAAGGCATTTGCCATCCTCAGTGTGATTTCCTCGTCCAGAGAGGGCCTGGGGGTGAGTGAACTCGCTAAAAATCTTAAAATGGCCAAGAGCACGGTCCATGGCATGACCTCAGCCCTGGAAGAGCTGGGTGCCGTCATGCGGGATCCATTGTCCAAGAAATATAAACTGGGCTTTACCCTGCTGGAAATTGGCCGTTCAGCCTACACCCAGATCGATCTCCAAACATCGGCCCGACCGGTGATGGAAAACCTGATGGAAAAAACCCAGACGTCGGTTTTTCTGGGAATCCTGAACTGGGACCATGTGACCATCCTGGACATTGTCGAGTCCAGTCAGGATCTTAAGATTACCGCCCCGGTCGGCACCACCATCCCCATGCTGGCCGGTGCCGTGGGCAAGGTTTTTTTAGCATCGATGGATCAAGTACAGGCCCGCAAAATTATTGAATCCAAAGGATTGCCCCGTTTTACAGACAATTCGATCGGTGATACAGCGTTGTATTATAAAGAATTAAAGCAAGTCCGCAAGCAAGGATATGCTGTTGATGATGAAGAATATATTCTCGGTGTCCGGGCAGTGGCAGCACCGCTGATGGGATTGGGGCAATTGCGGTCGGCCATCTGGATTGTCGGTTTCAAGGCCAGCCTTGACGATATAAAAATGAAAACGCTCACCGGCGAAACCCACCAGGCCGCTTTAGAGATCAGCCGCCGCATCCAGCAGCAGCTCACCACCCCGCTCAACTTAAACTAGTTTTCATTCGGAAATGACTAATTTTCTCCCACCAGCGCCGAAATCTTCCACTAAAATAAAGGCATAGCGCATGGCGCATAGGGCATAGCGTTCTGATTAACATGCCAATAATAAAATCACTGACACTCAGCCCGAATCCTTAAAATCGTGGTTGGAAGCCACTCCCACTATATTGATTTATCGTATTGAGTTTTATGTATTCCCTACCGAGACCCATGTGGGAGCGGCATTTTGCCGCGATCTTCGAGCATTTCAAATCGAATCGCAACAAAGCCATTGGGTGTGAGATGCTTTTATGAGATAGCCATTATATTGAGCGATTGTCGAGGTTGCCGCAGCTACACGGCAGATACTACTGACACAAGATAAAATAAGTTGAACCTATCTTAAAAATAGTGGATCACGTCAAAGAGCAAGGCACCGGCCGACGAAAAAGCGCAGCATACACGATAGTATGTGAGCATTTTGAGTTGGCTGGTAACGCAGCTATTTGGCGTTAGACGCATTTTAAAGATAGGTTCTAGTGGAAGACGAGGGACTTAACCGTAACCGGAAAAACCTGACCTCCCACCAGAGGCTCACCAATATCAACCCAATCCCCATCTGCGAGCGTTAACTCGTCTAATGTCAGTAAATTGCTTTTCAAATCCGTTTCACGCCGAATCACATTCCCCACCCCACACGCAATATCGGTTCCAAATATTAAAATAATGGGAATGCCTTTTTTAATTGAATTTGCGTGTGCCGCTTCAATGGACCGCGCAAATAATTCCAGCTGCGGATAGGATGCGCGCACCGGGTCCTGAAAGTATAAGGCCACAACGTCCTCGCCTTCAACCCGATCAAATCTGCGAAATGCGGCATTTATCCGCGAGACCATATGTTCAAAATTTAAATTGGATGCATCGAAATCCACCCGAATGACCGGCACGTTTCTGAACGGAAAGACGAGCTGATCGTCCATAAAACACGAACTGCCAGATATGGATAAAGAATATGCACCGGCCCCGATGACCGTGGCTCTGATTTTATTGGCCGGTTCAACAACATCAGCTGCTAATCGGGGTGTCAGGGTATTGATGTGGTCGGCCAGAACCTTGCCGATATCATCATAATGATTTAAACCGCCGTACATCAGTTCTGCCACCCCACCGGAAAACGAATATTCATCAATGCGGTCGGGAAATTGCAGATTATCGGTTAACATCAGCTGCCGGGCCAATCGTGATTTCGCGGGACCTGTGATAACCTCGAAGAGAACCTTGCCAAACGTTGAGGCGATGCGTTTGATATCAGCCCTTGAAATCCGATCCCCGATCTCGTGATTCAGCCCCAAATGTTGCATCACCTTCCGGGCAGGCGGATCGATGTGCCAGATTTTTCCATTGGAACCGACACCCAGCAGACGCCCGCCGACGGATATACAGCTCGTTGACAGGGTTTGCCCATTTTTAATAACCGCGATGTTCGATGTTCCCCCGCCAATATCACAGGACAATATGGTCTTACGTTCAGCTTTCGAACGCGCTGCCGAACCGGAGCCCATGGCAGCAATTAAGCTTTCAAAATTGGGACCGGCTGTTGCCGCCACAAATTTTCCGGCATCATTGGATAACGCTTCGGCTATTTGCCGGGCATTTTTTTTGCGCGCAGACTCACCGGTCACAATGACCGCACCGGTTTGGATGTCTTTCGGATCAATCCCGACCTGCTTATATTCTGCTTTAAAAAATTTTGTTAACTTTTTGATATCAATAGTTTTATCATTAGAAATCGGCGTGTTGATAATGCGGCCTTCATAGACAATCTGTCTTTGCCGAATCTTAAAACGCCGCGTAGCCGATTGCTCATCTTTTTTCAGCAAGAGCTTTGAGAATACCAGATGGCTGGTTGAACTGCCGACATCCACGCCAACGGAAAGTATGTCAATTTCGTTTGTTTCCATATTCGTAGGTTCAAATTTCAGAGGTCAGATGTCAGACGACAGAAGACAGATTTTTTTGATCGGAAAACGATTATCTATCTGCTTTTCACTTCTGTCCTCTGTCTTCTGTCCTCTGTTGTCTGTTTAAAAATGCCTGCGACCTATTTCAAGTATAAAGCAATTTAGCGGTTTTTATTAGAATTGGAACCTGATCCCTCACCGAGTCCGGCGCGCACGCGCTTGCGCACACCGGACGCTCCACCCGGCCGCCAGTCTTTGAATGACTGCAGTTCTTCGTAGCAATGCAGCCTGTCCATCTTTTTTAAGCGCGCAACAATCTGCGTCCAGGCGCAAGGTGTGCCCTGCCCGACTTCACAGTAGCCCCCTTTTGAACCGCCGCAAGGACCGTTAAAAAGGCTTTTGGCACAGCGTGCTACCGGACAGATGCCACCGGTGTGAATCAGAATGCAGTTTCCGCAGCCTTTGCATTTTTCAGTCCATGAACCCGCTTTATCCGATGCGCCCAGAAAGGTCGTATTCAAGGCGGGTATGACCGGCAGCGGCTCCAGTTCATCCGCCAGGGTCTGAACACCGGCACCGCAGGCCAGCGACAGCACGGCATCGGTACCAGGCGGTATCTCCTGATAATCGTGTACCAGATCCCGCTCGCACTGTCTGAGAATTGAGCCGACCACAAATTTGGGCGGCGGGCCCTGGTAGTGCCGGATCTGAGAAAGCTCGCGACTGAGCTGTTCAGCCTCTTTTTCGCCGCCCGAAAGACAGACTGTCACACAACTGCCACAGCCCAGAACAAGCGCCTGCTTGTAATCCTTGATTGCAGAGACAATTTCTTCCAGTGGTTTTAAATCTCCGACTATCATCTCGTCCTCTATGGTAACCTGGTTTTATGCTTACCTGGTTTTGAATGTCGTAATTTGGCGGCAGCGTCACTTTGCCGGTGCTTGGGACAGAGAGCTTCGCTGGTTGACTTCAGTTTGCTGTCAATTTTTTGTTGGAAGGCCGGTGAATAAAGCACTTCGCCACATACCCGGCAATGAATCAAATCAAGCGAAATGACATCATCCCACTCACCGACCAACAGATGCTGAAACTCGATGGCATCCTGAGGGCAGACACGCCAGCATTGACCGCAGCGGGCGCACTTGGTCATATTGTGTTTGAGCGTCCGTTGACCGTTGTGATCCTCAAAACCCAATGCAGATGCCGGGCAATTTTCAATGCAAGCCAGACACCCATTGCAGTTATTATTAACCCTAAAGTAAGACATAAAATTTATACTAATATGTTATTGTAATTAAATTTATTTTTAA
>JASFEV010000214.1:0-8207 GCA_050124655.1 Desulfobacterales bacterium | reverse complement strand
CCGAATCTCGGATCCAGTTTTGCGGTCAATTCCCTGCCCGTGGCGGTAATTGCGATTCTCATGTTTTTCATTTCCCTTTCAGGCCAATTCATTAATAGCCATGCAGCTCTCAAGTGGTATGATAGCGTCAACAAAAAAAAATTTAATTATAAGCATATGCTCATAAAAAATAACGGTATCGGGTTGGATTGTCAAGGGATTTTTTCGGGCAAAGCGATCAAACGATCCGCTGATAGCACAAGTAAAACGCCGAGCGATATGAAAAAGAGGGACATTCTGAAATACGAAGCTTCCCATGTTTATATGGATTTGTAAATCAAGTTGACACCTATCTATAAAATTGTAAATTGACTTGACAGATAAAGGCGCTGTTTTTTCACCCCTTCGCCTGGTTATCAATACTATCTCAAAAAAAATATATGAATAATTAGGTAGTTACACCTTATCCCAATTCAAAGTATCCTCTTTTATGCAATTTGGCACTATCCCTGCACCCATTTGATCTTAACGCTTCAATTATCGACATCTAAAGAAGAGGGGATTTATCATCAGATCGAACATATTCTTGATGCGGCCGGGCAGTATTTTCTCGCTCCAGAGGATTTGATTCCCGACCATTTAGGCATCCAATGATGCATCTTTTGCAGGCGGGTTCAATGTTCAACAATCAGGGGCCAGATCCAATCTGGGGTCATGCCACCATTAATGAAGTTGTGGATGCCCGTCTGGGCGCAATGGGGGTTGTTTGATACCCGTCAATCAAGATTGTCAATAGCTGGATTGAGTTGCAGACATTGGAATTCAGTTACCACGCCAAAATCGATCCATGAAGTTGCTTACTGCTAACTTCAACAGCGTGGCGCAAAATGAAAGGAGGGCTATGATGGACGGAATCCTTTTGATTTTTATTATTTTTGCGCTTATTGCCGGTATTATCGGTTTCGCCCTAAAAGTCATTTTTTGGGGGTGGGTGGTTAAATCAACGGTAGATTATTGGTCCGCCTTCAGCAAGAATTACCGGCAAATGCAATCTGTGATTGATCAAGCCTCGCAGGTGCGGTCGAATAAAATACCACACCATATTCATAATCAATTTTCTTCAGCTATGTGGAAAGCGCAAAATGATTTGTCCCATCTGGATCATTTGCGTCGGCAACGCGGCGAATTGATGATGGCTGATATGAAGGCCCAGGCGGCCTCTGTGGGTATCTTTGTTGATGGATAGATGAGATTGTCGATACTGCTTAATTGAAAGAATGGCCATCGCTGAGGCAGTCGGACACATAGACCCTCGAGTACCCACGTGAATCGAAATCAAGGTAGCGCTTGATTTGTCTGCTGATCTGATTACGTGTGAAGCAGAATGAGCGTCTGACGCCACAATGTGAGATAAGAATAGGGGGAATTATGGACAATACACAGATAAAAACACGTGATGACATAATGAATGCATTATGGGCAGTGGAAGACAGTGTGGCCAGCCCGGATGATCCTGCCGTTATTGCAGCTGCTAAAACCGCTGTCAGAAATCTGGCAACCCTGCTTGAGGCTTTGGAGGCAGATCGTGATTCCATCGATTTGGGCAAAACCTGGCGCTATCTCGGGGACGCATACTTCAGCCAATCCGGCAAAAAGAACGAAGACGCTCTGAGATGCGGGCGTGAGGCCTACCTTAAGGCCGAGGCCCTGCTCACAGAAGCCGATGATCCGCAAGAAATGGCCAAACTGCAGTTCAATCTCGCCAATACGACCCGTTTGATTGATGGCGGCCGCAATCGTTCGATGCTGGAAGAAGCTCGCAGCCGTTATCACAAGGCCAGAGCGCTTTTCAGAGATGCAATGCCCAGCGTTGTGCCGCAAGTCGAAGATTCGCTTCAAAGCCTTGAGATTGCCATCCAGGCTCTGGGCTTTTTTGAGAACGCTGAAGCGGGCTATGAGAAAACCAGGAATCTGCAAAGAATTTTACAAGCAGACGGTGACGATCCCCAAAAGCTGCTTCAGGTGCAAAAGGAATTCGATGCTTTGAAAAAAGATGAACCCGGCCCAGTGGAGCAACTGCAAAAACTCCGCAACTTTTTTGAAAGTGTCGCACCGCTGCTCGGCACGAATGAGCAATCAAATGAGGACAAACTGTCTGATGCGCGCTCTAAAATGGAAGAACTTGCGGTACAATTCGAAGGTCCGGAATCAAACGCGCGACATTCGGATGAAGCCCTGTTTAACATGGTATTTGACGCTATCGGAAAGGCAGGGCAAGAAGGTGAAATAGATTCCGAACGCCAAACCGCCCTGCGCCGAATGCTTCAGGAGTTTCAACGGATCCATAATCGACCGGATGGCACACCGGAAGAAATGACGCGCAAGTCCAGAGAGATGAGAGATCTGATCCAGCGCCACAAAAACATTTTTCTTAACCCCCAAATGGGCACCAAGAAAAACACTTAAATGAGGGATCGTGATGGCTCGAATCGATACATTGAAATCACACATTGCTTCTGTGCGTTCGCTTGTTTTTGACCTGTTAAATCAATCCGGAATGGCGGCCTCAGAGCGGGATTATGCTTTCAACCTGATGGCCCAGGTAGGTCTGCTGACCAAGGAGCTTTCCGTGGTTAAATCAGATGAGACCGCACTACAAATTGAGCACGATCGCATTCGGCCCTTGCTCTCGGACATTCGACGGTTTACCCGTCGACACCATCTCACATTAGCCCAACCGTTATGGGGGTGGCCGCCTATTCAGATGGATTCCAATGGTATTACCTACACAGGAGCGGATGACCTCCGTGCGCTGATCTCCAGTATCTGCCCAAAGCTGGGACTTAATTTAAAAAGCGGCAATGCTGAATGGGGCGCAGGTCAGCGGCTCTGGAATGGTTTGCGCGAAGCACCGATCGGCCTATTTGACTTACGCCAGCAAAAGGCTTCCCAGACGGCCACAGCCGCTTATGCACTCGGTTTTGCCCTTGTCCTGGGGATCGCACCGGTTGTCATTATCGATAAAGAATGCGTACTGCCCTTTGACATCGACCTCGAACCGGTGTGCCTTAACGGTGCAGATTCAGACACCCCATTACTGGCCGAATCGATTGATCGGGCTTTTTTTAATTTTACCCGGATCGGAGCGCATAATTCGGTAAACGACACCCTTTTCAAGCTGGCAGGCCTGTTAACCGGGCAGGATGCGACAACCCGGGTTATGAAAAAAAGAATTATGGATGGAAAAGTTTCAGATCCCATGGAGGCATCTGCTGTTGCTGAGACCCTGCTTTCCGAACAAAAAGATCTTGAGCTTGCCATTCTGCGACCAATGTGGCCGTGTTTTTACCCTGATCCGTTGGCTTCCCGCTGCTTTCACATCATGCCCTTTAGCCAAGAATGGTCCCATCAAGCGCGAGAGCTCGTCTTTCAGGCATGCAACGCGCATGATGTTTTATACCGACGTGGTGATGAATCTGATGAAAATCGAATCATCCGCGCCATCTGGAAGGAAATCTGCAGAGCCAACCATGTAGTTGTCGATATAACGGGCCTTAATGTGAATGTCTGTTTGGAACTGGGACTCGTGCATGCCCTTGGCCGCCACACCTTAATTTTGCATCGGAAAGATGAGCCTTTTGAACTCTTTCCCGAAATTAGCAAAGTCCAGGTTAGGCTCTATGATGATAATGAGATGAGGGATATCATCGGCGGATTTATCAGTTCTGATATCCTTCAATGATAGCATGCTAGGAAGCGTCATTGGGCCTCGTCGTCTTAAATTTGTCCAATCGAAATGGGGTCGAAACTTGCTAAGGGCAACCCCATTTTTGCTCCTTGAATGACCACCTTCCGGCGAGTTTCCCAAATTGCAGGTTACATCTTGTCGTCCCCACCCATCCGAAAATAACCTTTTGATCATTCTCTCGTAATTTTGCGGTTAACTCCGGGTTTTATAGTAAACTTTTCATAAAGGATATACGTCATGCAAAAAGATTCAAAGAGCAGAATCAGGATTTTGTAAAGAAGGGAAAATAATGTTCACTGAAAGAAGAAAAAACAGGTTCGGAGAACGTCCAAATGAACTTCTTGTTCGGTGTCTAAGAAGAAATGATTTTACTGAATGGAATGAATGGCGTGATGATAACGATAATTCACTTATTTCATTAAGAGGCGCTCGCTTGAGCAATGCCAATTTGGTGGATACTGATCTTTCACGGGTCGATTTGAAAGCGGCAGATCTTAAAAACACCAATCTAGCGGGTGCTGATCTTTCGGAAGCCAACCTGATTGGCGCAGATTTGAGCCATGCCAATTTATTGGGCGCCAATCTTTGGAAAGCAAACCTGACATCTGCTAATCTCAGGCAAGCGAATCTCAAGAGTGCTCAGCTGGTCATGGTAAATCTTGAAAACGCCGAACTTGTAAAGATCAATCTGGAAAGCGCTGATCTGTGGAAAGCCAATTTAAAAGGCGCTAAGTTGATATCTGTGACAGCAGACAGACGAACATTTATTTGGGGTTGTAAATTTGATGAACAGACAGTCTTTCGTGGAAAAAGCTTAGGCATTGCCCGAATTGAACCCTGTTTGGTTGAACACATGAAATCAGGATGCAGGGCAAGCGCTTAAGTTATCAATTAACGCGGGGCGAGATGAATCTTGAATCCTGTACATGACTTCGGCGTTATATTTTAGTGAACCCCAAAGGCACTTAAAAAATATCTAAGTGCCTTTTATTTGCAGCTGAAGGCCGAAATTGTAAAAATAGAAATGATATCATATAGTTAATTAAAAAAGCTAGTTTAAGTGACATCAAGTTAGCTTTAATTTGAAAATGTCGGCGATACTTGGTATGGTTTATCGAATAGCGCGTTGTTGATCCTGTGAGGGAATTGGGCTTTGCGCGTCAATCCGATCCGGTTTTGCTGAGAGATGGTTTTCAATTTTTCTTCATTAAACAAGATAGTTTATATACCCCCGTGCCGAATTATTGACCTGTCACCTTTTTCCAATAGGCTTCATCTTTTAATTCTGTTGATTTTCATCATATCTTTCCATGGCTGTGCTGATATGAGAGAAGCTGTTAAATCTCTGCCGCTTCATATCTATCCAGAGCAAAAGATCGAACGAAATGACTTTTTTGTTGCAAAAGAAGATGACGTCATTGGCCGGTTGGCGGTCATCAAACTTGAAAAGGGGGATACGCTGCCGGATATTGCGCGACACTTCAGTTTGGGAATCAATACCGTCAGTGCAGCTAATCCCGGGGTCGATATATGGGTGCCTGAGGCCGGAGAGCGCGTCTTGTTGCCATTGAGTTTTACCCTGCCAGACACCCGTAGAAAAGGTATCGTGATCAACTTGGCTGCGATGAGGCTCTTTTATTTTAAAAAAGATGGTAATCTATTGGCCATGTCGACCTACCCAGTCGGTATCGGTACCACAGAGCAGCCGACCCCCCTGGGCAAAATGTATATAAAGCGCAAGAAGTTCCGGCCGACCTGGTATGTGCCTGCTACGATTGCTAAAGATCATCGCAAAAAGGGAGATCCTCTGCCGGCGAATGTACCACCGGGGCCTCTAAATCCTCTGGGAGAATACGCGCTCTATTTAAGCAAGTCAGGCTATTTGGTCCACGGTACCAATAAACCGGCCAGTATCGGTCTCAGGGCAACCTATGGTTGCATAAGACTCTATCCGGAAGACATAAAGAGACTTTACGAAAACACCCGGGTAAAAACACCTGTACGCATTGTTAACCAGCCATATTTAGTCGGCCAACGTGATGGCATAATTTACTTAGAAGCGCATAGGCCCTTTAAAGGATCAGGCACCGCTGAGTTGAAGAAAGCATATGCAAAATTGAGAAATATTGAAAAGAAGTCAGGACACGCGCTTGACTGGAATAAGGTTGGAAAAATAATGGGCGAGGCCCGCGGGTTCCCGGTTCCCCTAATGGATATCCGCCATGGAAGTCAAAAGAAGTTTACGGAAACCATAAAACTCAGGCGCCCAGATAAATGGTATGGCAAACCGGAAATACCGAAACTCAAAAAGGACGCGTGGTATATTTTGGCTGCTACTGTGCGTGACGAGGTTGACGCACTGAGGCTTGCGGCGATTATTAACCATCAGGGTCCCCAAATTCCCGCAAGGGTGTTGTCAACGAGCGGTCGCCACCGTGTTCTTGCCGGACCCTTTCAAAATAGGAACGAGGCTAAAGATGCGGTGAAACGTTTGAAAATTGATTTGGAAATAGACGGCATATTGGTTGAACCGACAAATGAGGGGTAGCCCATTTCGCTTTCAAGTCGCCTGAATGATTGACATATTTCTGTCCAGAGCCTGAGGCGACCCTGCATTGAAAAATCAGGCAATGGTTGTACTTTAACTTCAAAAAAGGTACCCTATTTTGCAACAGGCAATTAACCTATGTGAATAATTATTGTGAAGTAACGTGGAATTTTAAAATCCCTATGATGACAAGCTAAACTGAACAGAAAGGAGGTGACGACATGATGAAAAAAAGTCTTTTGGTGCTCTCAATCATTCTTGCGCTCGCCATTGCCCTGGGGGGTTGCGCGACAAAAGGTGACCTCGAGGTGGTGCAGGCCCGGGAAAAGGCGATTGGCGCTAAAGCTGATCAGGCGGCCCAGGATGCCGAGGCTGCCAGGGTAGCAGCCGATGAGGCCGTGAGGAAAGCAGAAGAAGCCGTGGCCCGCGCTGAGGAAGCTGAAAGGAGGGCAGAGGAAAGAGAGAGAATCGCAGCTGAAAAGGAGAGACTCGCAGAGGAAAAAGCAAAAAAAGCCGAAGAAGCTTTTCAGAAATCAATGAAGAAGTAAATCAAAAGGAAGTGGCAGGGTTTGAGCCCCTCCACTTCCTTCTATTTCCACCGTTGCGCATGGACCTTATTGCGGGTACATCCGGTAGAGGACTGGTTTGCGATTATCAGGAACATACTTAACAAGCACAAACACGTATACGGGTTTAAGGCAGCGAGGGAAAGGCGTGTATCTTCGCCTTTTCCTCGTTTGCATCATGATAGCACCCATTTTTATATGGGGATGCAGTGGGGGACACCAGGCCAGATCTCTCACCAAGGAAGCAAATGATTTTTTCAACCAGGGAAAATACGAGGCTTCTCTGAGCAAATACGAGCAAATTATTGAGAAAAATCCAGCAGTAGCGGACAGAGTTCTCTTCGAGATGGGTATTATTTATGCCCATCCAAGCAACGAACAAAAAGATTATCAGAAATCTCTCAAATGTTTTCAGAAAATCTTAAGGGATTACCCTGACAGTGAATACAGGCTGGACAGCCAGATGATGATACTTCAAATCCATAATGTCATCATCAAGGATAAACGAATTGCCACCCAGCAAGCACAGATTGATACTTCCCGCCAAGCGGTTAAAGCCAAAGAGAATGCGATTATTGCACAGCGCGAAAAGATTGAAACGCTCGAACACAAGATTGAAACGCTCGAACACAAGATTTTTTTACTCCGGACGGAACCGGCGGATAAAGTTCTGATAGAAAAGAAAGCGCGACGATTGACGTTGCTCTCAAAGGGCGAAGTGATCAAAACATACAAAATAGCCTTGGGGGGAGATCCGGTTGGCCCGAAAGTAAGGCAGGGCGATAGCAAAACGCCGGAGGGAGTCTACACGATCGATTCAAGAAACAGCAACAGCGAATATCACCTGTCTCTTCATATTTCTTATCCAAACGAGATAGACAAAAAGCGAGCAAAAGAACTGGGTGTTTCTCCGGGCGGAAATATCATGATCCATGGCATCAAAAATGGTCTCGATTGGGTGGGTGCATCTCATACAGAGCTTGACTGGACGGAAGGGTGTATTGCCGTCACAGACGCAGAAATGGAGGAAATCTACAAGTTGGTGCCTAATGGTACGATTGTTGTGATAATGCCATAGCAAAACCGCACAACCGATCCTTCGACCGAATCGCGCTGATAACAAAACGGATACAGCTGATTGCTGAATCCGTTTTTTATAATTTTTAGGCAAGCCAAAATGTGTTACATTGGCTGAAGAAATAAAATAAAGGTCATTATCTTTATTTTGCTATTTCAAGGCTGATTTAAATTTGTTGGCCACCTCACGTAGGTTCGCCGACCAATTTTGTGCCAAAGGATCAACAAAGGCGACTTCACCATTAATTTCTTTTGCCACCAACGTAGCGCTTTTAGCTGAAAATTGAGG
>JASFEV010000213.1:0-8224 GCA_050124655.1 Desulfobacterales bacterium | reverse complement strand
AACGGTAATTACGCGGCCGGTGTTTTGGAGGGTCTGGTTCATTTTTTCCCGGAAACCGAAAGATTCATTTCGCACGCCGTGAAACAGGCCAAATGAGCCTGTTATTTCAACAGAGACAACGTCATCAATACATGAGCGTATACTTTCATTGCTGTCGTTGGTGCGTGAACAGTCGCAGAAAGGATTTTTTGTGATTTTAGTCATCGGTGAGATACTGTTTGATGTATTTCCAAATTACAGGCGCCTTGGCGGAGCGCCATTTAATTTTGCTTATCATCTAAAAAAATTCGGCTTCAATGTTCGTTTCATTTCAAGAATCGGAATAGATGATAAGGGTAAAGAAATTTTACACAAGTTGGAATTGGCGCGTTTCAATCTGGACGACATCCAGCTAGATGAAGACCACCCCACCGGAAGCGTAAATGTCCAGCTGGATGAAAGCGGCGCGCCCCAATTTGACATCATCCCTGACGTGGCCTACGATTATATAGAATTTATACCGAAATACCATTCAAGCCTCATCGATGCAGCCGAGATGATTTATTTTGGTTCTCTCATACAAAGAACTGAGGCCGGTCATGAAACATTGCAGGCGTTTACAGTTCAAAAACCATCCGCAACGCTCAATTTTTACGACATCAACTTACGACCCGGCTGCTATAACAACGCTGTTATTGAAAAATCTCTTTTAGCCGCAGACATTTTAAAACTCAGTACAGATGAGCTGGGGCAATTAAAAAAAATGTTGTCTTCAAAACGAAGCAATGACGATTTTGTCAATCACATAATGGAGACGCATTCGATCCGTGCGGTATCTTTGACAAAAGGCGAGTCGGGCAGTGACCTGTTCACGGATCAAGGCCGTTTCAACTCCAAACCGGCAGAGGCCATAGCCGTCATTGACTCTGTCGGCGCCGGTGATGCCTATGCAGCGATGCTTGCAGCCGGTCTTCTAAAAAAATGGCAGCCGGAGGAGATATTGGAGCGGGCGTCGCTGTTTGCATCCCGGGTCTGCGAAATCAAGGGCGCGATTCCGGATTCAGCATCTTTTTACGAACCTTTTAAAGCCCTTTTTGCTGATGACTGATATCATGACACCGCAAAAATACCATATTCAAATGTTTAGTGTGCATGGCTTACTGCGTGCGGAAAACATGCAACTGGGCCACGATGCCGACACCGGCGGACAAATCAAATATGCTGTTGAATTATGCAATGCCCTCAGTCAATCTGAGAACATAGGGCGCGTGGAGCTCTTTACCCGTCTAATTCGCGACAAAGCCGTATCCGAAGACTACGCTCAACCCGTCGAGCAGGTCAACGACAAATTCAGCATAATTCGCATACAGTGCGGCGGGAAAAAATACATGCGCAAAGAGCTCCTCTGGCCGCATCTTGATGAATATGTGGATAAAACCATCAAATACATCAAGCGACAGAGTGCCATTCCCGACATTGTCCACGGCCATTATCCGGATGCGGGTTATGTTGCCATGCAATTGTCTGAAATCTTTGGCATACCTTTCTTATACACCGGCCATTCCCTCGGCCGTTCAAAGATGCAGCGACTGACCGATGAGGGCATGAAAGAGGAAGTCATTATAAAAAAATATAAGATCGATTATCGTATCAAAATGGAAGAAGAGGTGCTGAAAAAAGCCGATTTAATCATTGCCAGCACCCATCAGGAAGTTAAGGAACAATATGGACAATATGATAACAAAGACATTCCCACATATCACGTCATACCACCGGGGCTGGATGTTGAAAAATTCTATCCATTCTATCACGACATGCTGCCCGAAACGGATAAAGAGGAAATTGAACTCTATGCTCAGGCGTCAATGCTGGAAGAGTTGAATCGTTTCTTCATGCATCCCGACCGCCCGGTTATCCTATCCCTGTGCCGCCCGGACAAACGCAAAAATATTGCCGGACTGATCAAAGCTTACGGCGAGGATTTAGAGCTGCAGTCGATGGCCAACTTAGCCGTTTTTGCCGGTATCCGTAAGGACATCACCGATATGGAAGATAACGAGCGCGATGTCCTCACCGAGATTCTGCTGCTGATGGACAAATATGATTTATACGGCAAAATCGCCATCCCCAAAAAACATGATTTTGAGCATGAAGTTCCTGAGCTTTACCGGATTGCGGCCGAAAAGAAAGGCATTTTTGTCAATTCCGCTCTATCGGAGCCTTTCGGTCTCACGCTGATCGAAGCGGCCGCTTGCGGCCTGCCGATCATCGCCCCTGATGATGGAGGGCCCCGCGATATCGTCAAGAACTGTGAATGTGGCATACTGGTCAATACGACAGACACCCAAGCGGTTGCCGATGCTGTCAAACAAATAATTTCCGACAGCGAAAAATGGAAGCAGTATTCCAAAGCCGGCGTCATGAACGTCCGCAAACACTATACGTGGGAAAGTCATGCGACATCTTATATGAAAAAGATCGGTCGTATTTTTGCAGATCAGGCAGAAGAGAAGATGGAAGTGGCTGTGCCGTCCGATGTCATCGGCCGCCGTCTGGCACGACTCAACTATTTCATCTTTGCCAACATCGACAATACGCTGGTTGGCGACAGCAACGAGCACCTATCGGCGCTTTTGACCCTGCTCCGGGAAAACAAAGAGCATATCGGATTTGGTTTGGCCACCGGCCGTCCAATTGAATCGGCGAAAGGCTTTTTAGAAAAACATCGCATACCGTTACCGGATGTCCTTGTGACCTCTGTGGGCGCCGAAATTTACTACGGCAAAAACCTGCATGCGGGTCGTGGCTGGGAAACCCATATATCCGCCAAGTGGGACCGTGAGAGAATCGTCGACCTGCTCAAGGATTATAAATTTTTAAAATACCAGAAACCTGAGGTGCAAAGGCGTTTTAACATCAGCTACGAAATAGAGCCGGCCAAAGATCGCCTGGCGATGATTCATGAGCGTTTGCTTAAAAATCAATGCCGTTACAATTTAATTTATTCCCAGGATAGATATGTGGACATTCTCCCGTATCGGGCATCCAAAGGTAAGGCCATCCGCTACCTGAGTTATAAGTGGGAGATCCCTTTGAAAAACTTTATGGTCTGCGGGGATTCCGGAAATGATGAGGAAATGCTGCGCGGCGAACCCCGGGGCGTGGTTGTGGGCAATTACAGCCCCGAGCTCAAAAAGCTCAAGGGAATCCGAGACATTTACTTTGCCAAACAAAACTATGCCGCCGGGATTCTTGAAGGAATAAAGCGATATCAGTTTATTGAAAAGGCCTCTCGGCGCTAAAGGTTTAGGGATTCATTATGAAAAACGTCTTAAACGAGATCCTGAACAAAAAGGATCGCAAAGATTTCAAAGAATTTGTGGCATTTGTTACCAGCCAGCAGCCGGATATCTGCCTCAGGAACGGTATCGTCCAGCTTTTCCGCGCCTATTGCGATCAGCACAATAAGACGCGCCAGTTTCGCCAAAAATCATCCATGTTCAATTTTTTAAAAAAAGCGCAGGAGCTTTTTCTGGCCGACGGAACGCTGGCGATGCTGCACCGTTATGCCATCGCAAAGTACCGCTTCTACCGTATTCGTCTGGATGGAGAATATATGGAAGAGATCCCGCTCGATGACTATCTCAATCTGAGAGATCTGCAATTGTTGGAGAAAAAAAGAGATAATTACCAGCTGAAAATAGACTTTATGCCGTTTTATGATTTTTCCCCGTCGATTCGCGATACCCGAAGCATCGGCAATGGTATTCGTTTTTTAAATCGATATATGTGCAGTAACATCTTCAGCCGACCTGATGAATGGAATGCAAAGCTGTTTGAGTTCATTCAGCTCCATCAGCACAACGGCCGGCAATTACTGGTCAACGGCACCCTCGTTAAAGATTTTGAGCGGTTTTACAATAAGCTCGAAAAACTGCTGGAGTGGCTCAAGCACAAAAAACCGGAGACCCCCTATAGCAGCGTTAAAGCCAGAATGAAAAGAGAAGGATTTGAAGTGGGTTGGGGCAACACCGTCAGCCGCATATCAGAAACCATGCAGACCTTGCTCGACCTCGTTCGTGAACCCACAGATCATTTATTGGAACATTTTATATCCCGCGTGCCGATGCCGCTTATTTCAAAGATTGCCATTATTTCTCCCCATGGGTGGTTCGGACAAACAAATGCGCTGGGCAAGCCGGATACCGGCGGTCAGGTGATTTATATCCTTGATCAGGTGCGGGCCCTTGAAAAGCATTTAGCAAAAGAAATTCGACTGACCGGACTGGATGTCGAACCCAAAATCGTCGTGTTGACCCGTTTGATCCCGGACGCAAAGGACACCACCTGCGATCAGCGCAAGGAAGAAATATTCCAGACCGATAACAGCTATATTCTGCGAGTGCCCTTCAGAGACAGTCAATATAACATCGTCAAACACTGGGTTTCACGTTTTAAAATCTGGCCTTATTTAGAAACCTTTGCAGAAGACGCTTCTACAGAATTGTGCAGCGAATTTGAAGGACGACCGGATTTGATTATCGGCAACTATTCAGATGGCAACCTGGTGGCCTCTTTGCTTTCCGATAAGTTCGATGTTATCCAGTGCACCATTGCGCATGCGCTCGAAAAGACCAAGTACGCGTTTTCCGATTTGCACTGGCAGGAAAACGAGCAAGACTATCATTTTTCACTGCAGTATACAGCGGATATTTTTTCCATGAACAAGTCGGATTTTATCATCACCAGCACATTACAGGAAATCATCGGCACCGAAAACACGATGGGTCAATACGAATCCTACCAGTTCTTTTCACTGCCACAGCTTTACCAGGTGATAAACGGCGTCAATCTGTTTGCGCCTAAATTTAACGTCATCCCCCCCGGCGTCGATGAGGAGTTGTATTTTCCATATGACCAAAAAGAAAAAAGAATCCAGACCAAATGGCAGCAGTGGGAAAGTCGGCTGTTTCAAGATGATTCAGAAGATATTTTCGGCAGTTTGGATCATCCGGATAAAATGCCTATGTTTACAATGGCTCGCTTCGATAAAATTAAAAATATCACCGGCCTGATTCAGGCGTTTGGCATGAGCAAAAAGCTTCAGAATTCCTGTAACCTCATTTTTGCAGCAGGCACCATTCATGTCGAAAATTCCAGTGATTCTGAAGAGCGCAATGAAATCATCAAGGCCTATGATCTCATCGAAAGTTACAATCTGCACGGTAAAGTCCGTTGGCTGCCCAGCATCAATAAACTCGATACCGGCGAGGTCTATCGCGTCATCGCTGATCACAAAGGGATATTTGTGCAACCCGCGTTATTTGAGGCCTTTGGACTCACGATCATCGAAGCCATGGCTACCGGACTGCCGACGCTTGCACCCAAGTTCGGCGGGCCGCTCGAAATTATTGAATACGGTGTCAGTGGCTTTTTAATGAACACCAGCAAACCAGATCTGATATCCAAAAGCCTGGAGAACTTTGTCGACCGCTGTAAAAAGGATAAGCATTACTGGGAGACGATATCAAAAAATGGCATTAAGAGAGTCCAGAATCATTTTAATTGGAGATCTTACAGCCAGCGCATGATTAATCTGGCAAAGCTTTATGGTTTTTGGCGTTACGCCGTATCGGGCAAAGGAATGGTTGAACTGGATCGTTACTGCGACCTGATTTATCATTTCCTGTTAAGAGAAAAGGCGAAAAATCTCGAAAGCCAGATGTCGTCCGAATAACTTTAGCTAATCACATCTTCCTTAAAATCCTCCATAATGGGCTCAATACCGGCAAGATGGTCGATTTGGGCGATGTGAATCACTGCATCACCCTGGTGAACCAGCGGCAGATTCAGCCGGCCGATGACCATCCCGGACACGGGAGATTCAATCACTGCCTCCTGGGCGCCAAAAGGATCTGCGATAATGCCGATCTTTTTGTTTTTGCCTACCTTGGCGCCCAATGGGACATTCATGTGCAGAATACCGGAAGCCGGCGCGCGAACCCAGCTGGTGGCATCGGCAATCAACGGCTCGATGACCTTTTTTTTGCGCGTGGGGCTTCGCCTCAACATTCCAATCGTTTCCATGACGGATACTATACCGCGAATTCCGGCGCGAATGGCAACCTCATCAAAGCGAAGCGCCTCACCTGCCTCGTAGATCAAAAAAGGAATGTTTTTTTCGGCAACTGCCTGGCGCAGGGAGCCATCGCGGATTTTGGCGTTAATAATAATCGGAACGCGAAAAGCTTCCGCCATACGCAGTATCTCCTCGTTATTGGTATTCGCACGCACCTGAGGGAGGTTGGTGCGGTGGTTGGAACCGGCGTGCAGATCAATACCGTGAGTGCTGTGCGACACAATCTCATCCATAAAGATGTATGCCAGCTGGGATGTCAGTGAGCCCTTTTCGGATCCTGGAAAGAAGCGATTAAGATCGCGGCGATCAGGAGAATAACGCGACTGCTTTAAGAAACCGTATACATTTACCACCGGAACGGCAATCAGCGTACCTTTCAGTTTTTTGATTTTTTTGAGTTTCATCAATCGCCGGATGATTTCAGTGCCGTTGATCTCGTCTCCGTGAATGGCGGCACTGATAAACAAGCACGGCCCTTCTGTGCGGCCGTGTATGACGTGAATCGGCATTGTCATTTCTGTATGGGTGTACAGACGCGCCACCGGCATATGGATCGTCGAATGCTGACCGGGTTTTATTTTAGTGCCGGCTATTGAAACAGGCGCTGGCATTATCCTCTGCCTCTGGTACGGGTTTTTCCGGGCGCGGCATTTTTTTCGATATACTCGACAATCATGCCGGCCACATCTTTACCGGTGGCTTTCTCTATTCCTTCCAGTCCGGGTGAAGAGTTTACCTCCATGACGACTGGGCCGTGATTTGATCTCAGCATGTCTACACCGGCCACCCTTAGCCCCATAATTTTGGCTGCCCTGACCGCCGTTGAACGCTCTTCAGGGGTGATGCGCACCTGCTCCGCATGCCCACCGCGATGAAGATTGGAACGGAATTCTCCTTTCGGTCCCCGGCGCAGCATGGAAGCCACAACTTTTTTTCCGATAACCAGACAACGGATGTCAGTGCCGCTGGATTCCTTGATGAATTCCTGCACCAGAATATTGGCTTTAAGACTTCGAAAGGCCTGTATGACGCTTTGAGCTGCTTTTTGAGTCTCAGCAAGTACAACACCGACACCCTGCGTGCCTTCAATCATCTTGACCACCAGCGGTGAGCCGCCAACCAGATTGATAAGATCGTCGGTAAACATGGTTGAATGGGCAAAGCCGGTGACCGGCAGACCAATTCCTCTGCGGGCCAGCAGCTGCAGACTGCGCAACTTGTCCCTCGAACGGCTGATGGCAACCGATTCGTTGAGACAAAAAACATCCATCATTTCGAACTGGCGTACAACTGAAGTGCCATAAAAAGTGATCGAGGCGCCGATACGAGGAATAATGGCATCGAATCCTTCCAGTTTTTCACCTTTGTAATGGATGGCCGGGTGATGGGAGGTAATGTTCATATAGCATCTTAATGGATTGATAACATGAACTTCATGGTCTCGCTTGCCGGCAGCTTCAATGAGGCTTCGGGTAGAGTATAGCTCGGGCTTGCGGGAAAGTATGCCAATTTTCATTTTATGGCCTCTTAATCATTTCAGTTCGGTATGATTTGGCTAACTTTCGTCCGGTTAAATAGGGCCAGCCTGGATTTATTAAAAATCTATTTTCCACCGCCTTGCGCCCGAGCAGCATCCTGAAAAGCATCGGATCTCTGTTCGTCAGCGTAATGTCAATCGACCAAGACATGGCCCCCAATTTAGCTGTTGTCTGAATCACATACCGTTTTTCAAAATGGCCACCCGAATCTTTTACCCGACGCTGCTCCAGCACCGGTGCTTCACATACGTATTCGATATCTTTTCGTCGTTGCAGCGGATGGATGCCGAAGCGTACCATGCGTTGACCATCGGTTTGAAACTCTTCCAAACTGGATATGTGCAAAGCCGAGGTGCGGGCCCCGGTGTCGATTTTAGCTTTAATGGCCGGTATACCCAATTCTGGTAACGCGATCCATTCTTTCCAGCCGATAATAGCTGTCGGTTGAGATTTTTGTCTTTTCCTTTTCATCATTTACATAACCGTACGCATGCCTCTTAGATTTTCCTTTTTTCCTATGACCACAATGACATCCCCCGCCTCAAATACTTCCGAAGGCATGGGATTA
>JASFEV010000212.1:0-8230 GCA_050124655.1 Desulfobacterales bacterium | reverse complement strand
CTGCTGACCACTCCCGTAAGTGTCACCACCCCTAAATAGACGTCGACATCAATATTCAGCGAACGGACTTCCGGTTCGGCAATCAGCTTGGCTTTGATTTTGTTACTGAGCACATTGTCGTCCCAGAGATCGCCAAAGCTTCTTTCACCGATCTGAATATTGTTGGAGACGGTTTTGACGGCCGGCACGCTGAGCGCAATCTGAGATGCGCGTTTGGCTTCTTTGTGCGTGGCAACCGCTCCGGTCAGCGTCACGTGGCCGGCGATGGTATCAACGTCGATCTGGCGGGCTTTAACGATTTCGTCTTTCATCATCGCATGCTTGACCCGGGTCGTGATCGTGGAATCATCAACCATGGTTTCGACCGGGTTTTTACCGGGCTCCTGGGTAGCGGCGCAGCCGAAAATGGCAACCAGCATAAGAACCCATAATAGCAAAATCTTTTTCATGTTCCCTGCTCCCTTGCGAAGTTCTATCGGAAGATTATAATTTGAAAACAGTGAAGGTGTAGCCATACCAAAAGATGCAAATTTTATGCTAACAACGGTTTTCTGAAATTTTAATGTTTTTTTAGGTGGTTATAAAACATCAACACTCAAACTGATGGCGTAAATGTATACGAAATGTCAAATTCTAAGGATTTGAGTGTCAACATTTTGATGCACTGCCGTCAGCGTTAAGCAACCTGCAATTATATCTGAGGGAATAAAATGCAGATCGTCAATAATCTTCATGCTTTTGTATGGCGGTCACCGACCGCCAACAATTGCAATGCTTTTTTCATCGATGGGCCCACCCGTGTATTGATCGACCCGGGGCACCGCGCCTTGTTTGACCATGTTGAATTGGGGCTAAGGGATTTGGGGCTCAGGACAGACGATATCGATCTGGTCATCTGCACTCATGCGCACCCGGACCATCTGGAAGGCGTTCAGCTCTTTAAAAACAACTCAACCTTATTTACCCTCAGCGAGATCGAATGGCGTTGGGCGTTGAGCGCGGGCAAAGACATGAGCGCAGCCTACGGGATCGATATCGAGGCCATCACACCGGATTTTTTCCTGCAGGAGGGCACCCTTTCTCTGGACGGCCTTGATTTGGAAATTTATCATACACCCGGTCATTCGCCCGGCTCGGTCTGCCTTTACTGGTCGGCGCAAAAAGCCCTGTTTACGGGTGATTTGGTTTTTAGGGACGGTCTCGGACGAACCGATTTGCCCGGCGGCGATGGGGCCCAGATCAAAGACAGCATTCAGCGCATGGCGCAACTGGATGTGGAGCTGCTGTTGTCGGGCCACGGTGACGTCATTTCCGGTGCCCGGGAAGTCCGCTCAAATTTTAAGCGCATCGAGCAATACTGGTTCGGGTTTGTATAAAGAAACGCTTTACACAATTTAAAGCATTGCAAAATATTGAAGATTTGATTATGCAATATGCAATCAAACTAATTTATAATTAGGCCTATACTTATATGCGCCGACCTTGAATTTCAAAACACAAGCTATGGCTTATGTTTGAACTTCTTAACAAAATTGCCGCCTTAGCCAACCATAATTGCCCGATTGATCATGCCTGTGCGGATATCATCATTTCAGATGTCAATATGCCCACCAAAACCGGATTAGAACTTATGAAGGACCGGATGCAAAGGGGATGCAAAGCAAAATATCGAGCCCTCATGTCAGGAGACTGGACGGATTCCAATTTGAAGTATGCACGGGAGATTGGCTGCCGTGTGTTTCATAAACCTTTTGATTTTAAAGATTTGATCCAGTGGCTTGATGTTTGTAAAAAAGAAATTAAGCCTGAGAGAAGCTTATCTAACTTATCTATAAAAAATGATAGGGGAAACCGTTAAGACATCGAGACTATTATAAAGTTTGTCAATGACATTTTTTAAACCGTGTAAGTCTATATGAACGATATGCGCGCTGAATTTGACGATGATATAAACTATGCTTAAGATGTTAATTAAAATTCTAAAAACCGGATACTGGTTCTTCGCCATCTGGATCATAGGCATGTTCGCCTATGGTTTTTATGTAATAATCACCAATTGATCTTAACTGTTGCACAGGAGATGCAGTGGGAGACGAATCTCCCGCTTCTTCCTGTTACCATTTAATTGCAAGTTGAGTGCCTATTGGAATATATGCGTTTTATATTCCTATTAGACTCGGATAATAATTGTCTTTATCACCAGAAGCGAGTTTTTATCTCTTAACGTGTGCACATACCGAGATTCTCAAGTTCTAGATGGACACCGCCTGTAAACGACAGCTTTACGTGTGACTTTGGGAAGGATTACAGATCATGGCCAACAAACTCGCCTTAATCTATCCAGCGATGCACAGCGACCTTTTTTCCTCCAGCCTGCTCTACAGCCCGCTGGCCCTGGCCTATGTTGCCGCTTACACACCCAATGATTGGGAAATCACCTCTTATGACGAGTACGTCGATGAGTACGTCGATCCCGCTAGGATCGATGCCGACCTGGTGGCCATGTCTGCCCTGACACCCAACATCCCGCGTGCTTATTATCTTGCCGATAAACTAAAGCAACGGGGCATCACCACTGTCTGCGGCGGAGCTCACGTTTCGGCGCTGCCCGATGAGGCTTTGCAGTTTTTCGATGCTGTCGTGATAGGGGAGGCCGAGCCGATCTGGCCTCAGGTGATAGCCGATTTTGAAAGTGGAAATTTGCAGCAGGTCTATGAAGGAGGGCTGGAGTGCAGTGTTGAAGACATTCGCCTTCCTCGACGGGATTTGATCCACCGGAACTACCACTACCCGTCACTGATCACCTCCAAAGGGTGTCCTTTCCGTTGTGACTACTGCTACTTGTCCATCTACCCGAAAAAAAAATACCGCGTCCTTCCAGTCGACGCCATTATTGAGGACATGGAGGTGATCAACAGGCAAAAAGACTCTTTGGTTGTATTCGGCGACGAGAATGTCTCGGGCTACTCGGCGAAAGACAATGAAAACCGGGTGGAGCTCTTCGAACGCATGATCAAAAAGAGGTTCAACTTCGTCTGGGGAGCTCAATCAACCATCGACATTTACCAGAAGCCGGAGCTTCTGAAATTGATGAGGGCCGCTGGCTGCCGGGCCCTATTTTTGGGGCTTGAGACATCAAATTCCGATTTAGGAGAGCAGGTTAACAAGAGCTTCGCAGACAGGATCGACTACAAGGAGGCGATCAGGGTCATTCACAAGCACCGCATCGGTGTGATCGGCTCCTATATCCTGGGTCTCGACAGCCATGACAAAAGCTACGTCAAGCAACTTCCCAGGGTTGTCAAGAAACTTAACATTGAATATCCCCGGCTGTTCTTCCTTACCGCCTGGCCCGGTACACCCCTTTACAAACGGCTTCAGAAGCAGGGCCGCATTCCCGTAGGGTATACTCAGGTTCGCAAGGATATTCCGAACATCGTCTATTCCCATTTTTCTGAGAAGGACATCCGGGAGGCACATAATTATATCAAGAAAAACTTTTTTACCAAACCGTATATCGCCAAAATCATCTTGCGGTGGCTCTTCAAAGATCCCCCTATGGTCAAGTTCTTTCTCAAGGTGCTGAGCTCCAATATTACCCCGGAGGCTCGCAGGTTGAAGAAAAAACAGTGGGAGAAGGAGGCCTACATGAGAAAGTTAATCGAGGAGCACTTCAGGGGGACACAGCTGGACGAATCCGAGACTATCCACAAGGAGCTCAGCGGCACCTATAGTTAACTCCGGGTCTAAACAGCCGGCTTTTACGGTGAGAATTGCAAAACTTGTAAATACCCAATAAGCCCCCAATTGACGCTCAAAGTCGACGCTTTTCTTATTCTATGGCAACACAATAGATATTAAAGATTTTGGAACTTCTGAAGCAGAATTATTTTGACCTAAAGAAAAGAGGTTTGAATCGGCACTCAGGCGCTGATCCCTTACATCAAATTTGATTCGTCCGTTACCGAGGCCGGTGGCGATGACGGCGGCACGGCCAGCAGTTTGGCTTTGGCTTGATTCAGCGATTCTTCAAACGTAGCCCGGATCTGATTGGCCGTTTCCTGCCAGTCTTTATCGGCATCCAGGTTGGGTACAACCGCCGATCCGGAGATATGGTGCGCGCTGGCAAGCTCGTCTTTTGCGATTTGGCGTTGCGCTGCAGCAGCCGTTTGGATGGCTGCATCAAAATCCCGCAGAACCGAAATGATCCCGTCAATGTGGGTATCGGCAAATTGGGACAACAGGTCCAACAGGACCTGATTGTCTTCGCCGAGTTCAATCCAGGCGCATAGGACATTGAGCAACTGCTCATGCTGCGTGCCCTGGAGGCTGTAATCCTCACGCAGCTCCTCGTATTCTGCTTTTAACTGCTCCAGTGATATGATCTTATCCTGATATTTCTGAACCAGACCGCGCACACGGCTCTCCATCTCTTGGTTTTTCTGATCCTGTTTTTCTTCTTCACTCAGATTCAGATTCTTGGTTTTCTCCATCACCAGATCTAAGGTGCTTTTAATCTCACCCATACAAAACCTCATTGCAAATTTGTGTTTTCATCCAAATTTCAGTTTTTAACTGAATTTTGCACGGATCGGAGGCTTTCATATGCAAGGCACTTAAGGACGAGGTAATAGTGTACTATACCTCGTCCTTAATAACGCAGCAGATGGAAGCCTCCGGTCGCCCGAGGGGTGAAAATAGATGAAAAATAAAAAAAATCATTATCCAATATACTTTTTAAAAAATTTTCATCTATTTTCATGCAAAATTCAGACATTATTCGGGTTGAATAAGCCGATCCAAAATAAATCCATGAAAACTATCACCACTAGTGGCGATAAACATCCATCCCAGATGGGTCAAGCACATGGTGCAAAAACTGACGCGCCAGGCATAGCCGGAAAACCAGGTAAATTCAGTTGAAGGCGCTCCGGCATAACCGCAGCCCTGGGCGCTTTTAAAACACCCGATTTCAAAAACAATACCGTGGGGATTGGCAAAGGTGTGCTGATGGGAGCCCTGGACCGTGATGCGCTCGGCCGGCCGGGTAATGGCCTGGCGGCACTGGCGGCAAAGAATGTATTCCTCTTCTTCGGGTTCTTGTTCCGGGGCTTCTTCTTCGGCGAGCTCCGGCGTGCTGCTACCGTCTTTTTTGGGGGCACGTTCCCGCAGCAACGATATTTGATTGCTTTCTATGATTTCCATTTCACCGGTTCCTCGGTCAGACATCTGCTTTTCTCAAATCGTCCCAAACGGGCTTGGGCACGGACTATTTGAAAAGTGATTTCTTGAGAACCGCTTTATTATACGCCCCGATGATGTCCCGGCGGCTGATCACGCCTTCCAGGCGTGAGGGATCCTGAGCGGACACAACGGGCAATACCGCAAAATCTTTTAAACTGATCTTTTCCAGGGCCGCATATAGATTTTCATCCAAGGAAACCGTCACCAGATCGGTGGAAGCTAAATCCTTGGCCACTACCAGATCTTTAAGATGCTCATCAAAGATGGCCTCGTTGTAGTCATTGAATGACACAATACCGATCAGTTGTTTTTGGTCATTGATGACCGGAAAACTGTTAAACTTACTTTTGGAAATCAGCTGTGCCATTTTCCCCAGCGGCAATGCTTCGTTAATGGTTTCAACCTGGGGCGTCATGACATCTTTGACAAACAATGATTTTAGGACATTGACCTCTTTGCCCTCTTTGATATCGACGCCCCGTCGCATCAATTTGAGCGTATAAATAGATTCGCGGGAAAACCGCCCGCTGGCAATGGTGGCAATGATGCAGGCCAGCATGAGCGGCAAAATGATTTTGTAAGTGCCCGTCATTTCAAACAGAATTAAAATAGCCGCCAGCGGCCCGTGGGTGGTGGCGCTGACCACCGCCCCCATGCCGACAATGCTGTAAGCCCCGGGGGATGCGGTGATCGTCGGAAACAGCTGATTGACAACGACTCCGAAAAACCCTCCGGCCATGGCCCCCAGGAAAAGCGACGGGGCAAAAATACCGCCCGAGCCACCGGAACCAATGGTAATGGAGGTGGCCAGGATTTTAATCGGCACTAAAATCAGCAACAGCCACCAGGCCATTTGCTGCGCCAACGCCATGTCAATGGCGCCGTATCCAACCCCTAGAATCTGAGGAAAAGCTAATGCGCCGACGCCCAAAATCAACCCGCCGAATATTCCCTTGAGATAATCGGGGAACTTGATGTCGTCGAATAGATCCTCAACGCGATACAGGGTTCTGGTAAACAATACGCCCACTGCCGCACAAAAAATTCCCATGACCAGATACATGGGAAGCTCCCAGGCGCTGACCAGCTCGTAAACCGGAACAATAAATGCGGGCGTGTCCCCCAGATAGGCCCGCGAGACGGCGGTGGCCACCACGGAACTGATCACAATCGGGCTGAATGTTGCCAGACCGAAATCCCCCAGGATAACTTCCAGAGCAAACATCGAGCCGGCAATGGGGGCGTTAAATGTGGCGGCGATGCCGGCAGCCGCGCCGCAGCCCACCAGGGTGCGCATACGGTCGGCTGAAACTTTCAACACCTGCCCCAGGGTTGATCCAATGGCAGAGCCGATTTGAACGATCGGGCCCTCGCGGCCGACCGAGCCACCCGTACTGATACTAATCGCCGATGCCAATGTTTTGACCACCACTACTCGCTTGCGAATCACGCCGCCTTTAAGCGCCACGGATTCCATGACCTCGGGTACGCCATGTCCTTTGGCCTCTCTGGCAAAAAAATAAACCAGCGGTCCCACAATCAGGCCCCCAATGGCCGGAACCAATACACGATGATACCACGGCAGATTGACCACCAGCCCCAACAGGTCCTCTTTACCGCCATACGCCAGTGTTTGAAAAAAATCGATCAGGTAGCGAAAACCAACGGCGCCAAAACCACCGGCCAGTCCCACAACAACGCCCAACACGGCCATAATCGTATGCTCGTTGGCTTGCAATTTTTTCCAGTTCGATAGGCTTTCTATAATGGTCGTTTTCATTGAACGTCCTGGGATCGTAACTTTTTGAAATTATTGATATAGCTTAGACAAAAGGGCCGATTTCGACTCTTAGTGCCTGAAAATATTTATGATTTCTATATATGTCGCCTGAGGCGCATGTCAAGGGATAAATCGACGATATGGATATCAATATAATCTGCTGGAATTATGTAATATTTTTTATTTACATTTTATGTTTGACGCCGGCCCCAATATCGGTTAAAAGTAGCTTTTTCAACGCAGCAATGACTTGACATCACCCTAAAAATACCTATATTGGCAGCAAAAAGAAAGACTTGGCTTTGTAGTTGGTCGTTATCGTGTTTTTTTTTGAGGAGGTTTTAAATGCCGTTTTATGAATTTCAATGTCCGGAAGGTGTCGTAACAGAAAGTCTGGTTCCAATGGATACCAAGACCATAAAATGTCCCCATTGTAACCGAAGGGCTAAAAAAATCATGTCCGCATGTAGTTTTAAACTGGTGGGCGGTGGATGGTATGCGGATGGGTATGCTTCAACGAAGAAAGGCGCTGACAAGAAGGTCGCTAAAAGCTCTAAAAAAGAATCAAAGAAAACCGCTTAGCACCATTGAACCCGACATCGGGCTGGTATTTATAAAAACTCACATCTACATCGTTAACCGCAATCTGAAAGCAGCGCTTAAAACGATTCATATTTAGCATGCCCCCCCTGCGAACCTGTTCGAGGGGGGTTGCTTTTATGGGCCTTTGATCGGCTTCTTTCCCGCCGCAATCCGGCGGCTATGATCACCGCAATAAATAGAATCTTCTCTGATTGTTCCAACAGTTTGAACCGTCTAAAGATCAACCGTATTAGGGTCCGGGAGACAAACGGTGGCATCAAAATGTGAATATTCCAGCATTCGAATTCCTAATGACGCCAAATATGCCACCGCCGCAGCCATTTATGTGTCTGAAATTGCCCGGGCGATCGGAATGCTATCAGCAGATTTAAAATCACTTGAAAATGGTGTCATGCAGGCCATCAGTGCGCTGCTGGATTACTCCTTTGATCCCGCAGAAAAAGGGTCTTTGGAGATTATCTGCGAACGCATTCCTGAAGGTTTGAAAGTAAGCCTACGGGATAAAGGGTTACCCTTCGGAAAAGAAGACTTGGGCAACGACCAGCCCAACACGAACGAATCCTTTTTTCGGCTGCAGGAATACCTCGACGAAATTCAACTGAA
>JASFEV010000211.1:0-8300 GCA_050124655.1 Desulfobacterales bacterium | reverse complement strand
AAACAGGATCAGAAAAACAACGAAGGCACAAAACCAGAAAACAATGACACCGGAGGTAAACAGCTGCACGTCTTCATAATAGTGCCTTTTCATATCCATGGCAGAACAATCGCAAGAACCCTTTGATATGTCAATATGAAAATAACCGAATGTCAGCGAATGAATTGCGTTCACGCGCTACAAAATGCTGAATACGGTTATTCAGAAAGCTCAAGTACGGCAACCATAACCACGAAGGGCACGAAGCACACGAAAGGACAAATTTAAAAAGGTGTGTTTTCCCTTTGTGATCTTCGTGTTCTTCGTGGTGAGAGTTATAGCGGATGTCAAAAATATGTTCCGATTGAATTAGTGAATCTGTCAAAAGTCATTGCGAGCGAAGCGAAGCAATCTCTTCGGTTTTGCAAAAGATTGCTTCGTCGCAAGGCGCCTCGCAATGACAGTTTATCGGAACATATTTTTGACAGTTACGATAAATGGGGCATCAGGCAAAAATCTGCGAACAATGGCCGGGTTTTTTAGGTTTCACCGTTGGTATGATCTTTAATGAAGTTCTCCAATTTCATGCGCTGTTCCGACGTCAAATTCCCAAACTCCAATCCGATTTGACGCATTTTAACCCTGCTGAAACTGAATTCACTCTCAATTTCAAAATCAGATATCTTTTTAAAGGGCAGTTTGTCCAGATAAAGCCCCTGACGTCCCAGAATGATCTTTAGCTCTTTGGCATTTTCAAGCTTTTCATTGCTGTCGATATACCGAAACGATAGACCCCGGATACTGATATCTTTAATCTGACCCAATCTGCTTTCCTGATCAACCAATGCGGCAAATGCACCTTCCGCAGCTTTAAACCGTTTTTGCTGTCGTCGCTCCGCTGAGAACTTCACCTGTGGCATAATCAACACTCCGACTTCAGAAATAACAGAAGCTCTGTTCTGTACTCACGTTTAGATTGTGATGGATACGTCTTGGCCTGCGGGATTTTGTACCGTTTTCATTAGCGCGGGATAGGCTCCGAATCAAGCTAAAAATTAAAAAATATGGTTATGCAGAAAGCTCAAGCGAGGCCTAAATAACCACGAAGGGCACGAAGGACACGAAAGGATAAAAGTAAAATTATGTGTTTTAACTTTAAGGGCGTAATTCCGCTTGACAAAAGTCGCCATCCCTATTAATCAATATCCTTTTATATAAAAAAATTATGATCGTTAATCGAGACACACGATCTAAAACGAGAAAATCAGATTGAAAGGAGATGAAAACAAATGGCTAATTTAATTCCACCTCATGGCGGAAAAGGACTGACCTGCTGCCTGCTCGAAGGTGCTGAGCTGGAAGCTGAAAAGAAAAAGGCTGAGGGCCTTAAAAAGATTTCGGTTTCACCCCGTGAAAAGGGCGACTTGATCATGATGGGTATTGGTGGCTTCAGCCCGTTGACCGGTTTTATGACCAAAGCGGATTGGAAAGGGGTATGTGATAATTTTTTGATGGCTGATGGAACGTTCTGGCCCATTCCGGTGACCTTATCGGCCTCAAAAGAAGATGCGGACGGCATCAGCGAAGGTGATGAAATTGCGCTTTATGACCCGGAAGGCGATGAGATCATGGCCACCATGAAAGTCACCGAAAAATTTGAAATGACCGAAGCCGACAAAAAGTTTGAGTGTGAAAAAGTGTATATGGGTGAAGGCACCGCCACGGCTGAGGAGTTCTGGAAAATCGCCAAAGACGATCATCCGGGAGTTCAGATGGTCATGGAGCAAAAAGATATCAACCTGGCCGGACCGGTTAAGGTCCTCAGTGAAGGTGAATATCCCACCAAGTATGCCGGCGTCTACATGCGGCCGGAAGAATCCCGTAAAATGTTCGAAGGACGCGGTTGGAGCGAAGTGGCCGCGCTTCAGCTCAGAAACCCCATGCATCGTTCCCATGAATATCTATGCAAAATTGCGGTGGAGGTATGCGATGGCGTTTACATTCATTCTTTGGTCGGAAACTTGAAACCCGGTGATATCCCGGCCGAAGTCCGCGTTAAATGCATCGATAGCCTGGTTAAAAATTATTTTGTCGAAGATAAAGTCGTCCAGGGCGGTTACCCGCTGGATATGCGCTATGCCGGCCCCAGAGAAGGCCTGCTGCACGCTACCTTCCGGCAAAACTATGGGTGCTCGCGCATGATCATCGGCCGTGACCATGCCGGTGTGGGTGATTTCTACGGTATGTTTGAAGCCCAGACCATTTTTGATAAAATTCCAGCACCCGAAGAGCCCGGTAAAGCACTGCTTTGCACACCTTTGAAAATTGACTGGACCTTTTACTGCTACAAGTGCGACGGCATGGCATCGCTGCGAACCTGCCCGCACGAAAAAGAAGACCGCGTCCTGCTCAGCGGAACCATGCTGCGCAAAATGCTCTCAGAAGGCGAGGCGTTGCCGGATCACTTTGGACGAGATGAAGTCATTGAAATTCTGCGCGAATACTACGAGGGCCTGACTGACAAAGTGGAGATCAAGCTGCACGGAGCTGCTACCGGAGATTGATTTGATCATTTAAAAAGCGCAGAAATCAAAAGGGAGCCGCCGCATGGTGTGCTCCCTTTTTTATTTGGATAGGAATTCAGGTGTCAGTGTTCAGGTGTCAGACCTTCTATTCGTCCCTGACACCTGAACCGCCAACGGCAGAACTTTAGAGCCTGACACCCGACACCTGAAACCAACAAAAAAGGGAAACAGAATCTGTTTCCCTTTTGTTTTAATATCATATTTTGAAGCTGTTGCAAAAATGACAGATCGCGCCCAAGAGCAAGGCGAGAGCCGACGAAAAAGCGGAGCATACACGTTAGTATGTGAGCATTTTGAGGCGACTCACAACAAAGCTATTGGGCGTTAGATGCATTTTTGCGATAACTTCTAAAAATTTCGACCGGCGTACTCATTATACGCCATCGCCACCGTCCGGTAAACCAGATGGGCCAGCTTTGAAAATGGCAGATAGGCAAACAGGGCCCACACGAGAACCAGATGCACATAATAGGTGGCAAAAGAAATAAACGCCCAGTCTGCCAGCCGTGTCAGTTGGGCGCCCATGCCGGTGACACCCAGCCCAAAGGCAAGGTAGACCAGATACCAATCAAAATACTTGGAAACCTGATCTTTTTTTGCAAGACGATTCTTGATCAACAGACTGGTTCCGACAATCAGGGCTATACCGCTGATGTTTGCCAGCCATTTTACCGGATTCATCTGGGACCAGGGGCCATGCAACGGGCCGCTGGGAAGCAAATAGGATCCATACATGACTACAAAGAAAATATTGGTCACGATAAACAGCCCGATGAAACCCCACAAGGTCAAAAAGTGGGCAATTTCGCGGTCTTTATTTTCAGTGCAGTCTGAAAACTTACGATGGAACAAAATGGTCGGTATGACCTTGATCAACGACTGGATAAATCCGCGAATCTCGATGGTTTCTTTATTGGTTTTTCCCTCAACCAGAGCATTTTGATGCATATCGCCCAAAAACCGTTTGAGGCCCAAAGCAAAAACCGCCACTGCAAAAATGGCCGCCGGCAGCATCGTCATGTCCACCAGCCAGGTTGAGAAAAATTTCCAATGTTTGATGCCTTCGCTCATATCCGGTGTAAAATCCAACAACCCGGTAATGGTTCCCACAACCAGAAAGAGAATTGCGGGAATGGCCAGCAGGATCGGCAGTTTCTTGGGATCTTTCAAAGCCTTGGCCAGCACTTTCGGTTGCGCATACTCCTCGATCGCATAGGATCTCACGGCGGCCAGAACGTCCCCCGGTTTGGCCTCGCGCGGACAAAGGGTGGAACAATCGCCACAGTTGTGGCACAACCAGATATCGGAGTTGCCCACCAGCTTGTCTTTTAAGCCCCACGAAGCTGCAATCATTTCTTTACGGGGAAACGGTTTGTTATCCGGTGAGATGGCACAGGCCACCGAGCAGGTTGCGCACTGGTAGCACTTTTTCAGGTCTTCACCCCCCAGGGCACCGACTTCTTTGATAAATTCCAAATCAGGCTCAATAACATAAGGCTCAGCCATATTCTTACCTCCTCAACCAATTGAAAATTGATTGTTTATTTAATAAAGATTTAAACCCGATTGAATCCTTTTCAATCGAATATCATCAAATACTAGAATCCCTTGAAGGGATTGGGGCCCATTTCCTCGACAGAGGCCACAAAATCATCGATGATTTGCGGCAGCTTATCATATTCATCGATGGCCACCTGGAATTGCGCCACACGTTCTTCCTCGAGCGCCAGACTCGCCAGGGCATCACCGATTTTTTTCATACGGATTTCGGCCAGCTCACTGCCCTTGACGAAATGACACTGGTAATCATCGCCGTGTTTACAACCCATCAGAAAAACACCGTCCATACCCTGAGCCAGAGCGTCTTTGATCCAGATCACATTGACCGATCCTAGGCACCTGACCGGTATGAAGCGTACATCGGCTGAATACGAGAGTCGGTTGAGCGCGGCAACATCCAGCGCCGGATAGGCATCATTTTCACAGATCAGTCCCAGGATGCGCAACGGCGGCTCATCAAAATCATCTTCAGACGGCACACCAATGGCCTTGACCATCGATCCGATACTGTCGATGCTATAATCAGAAAAGTTGATAATGCGCTCCGGGCAACAGCCCATACAGGTACCGCATCGGCGGCAACGCGCCGGATTCGGTTTGGGAGTGCCCTTTTCATCATCATCAATGGCACCAAAAGGGCATTCTTCCGTGCAGCGTTTGCACTGAGTACAGCGCTGAAAGAAAAAGTCGGGGAAGGTCATATCGCCTGAGCGCGGATGAACCGAAACACCGCGGCTGACCGATTCCAGACATTGAATCGCCTTCAAAGCTGCTCCACTGGCATCTTCCACTGCTTCTTCGGTGGTCATGCTGCGCCGGATAGCCCCGGCAGCATAAATGCCGGTCCGCTGGGTTTCGTAAGGAAAACAGATGAAATTCGAATCGGCATATTCATCAAAGAGCGCGTTGTCGCGAAATCCGGGGCCCTGACGGTAAGCCAGGTTGATGACCGGATCATCCGCAGTTACCGGCACCATACCGGTCCCCAGCACCACCATATCGGCCTTGACCTGAACCTTCTCACCCAACAGGGTATTGTCGGCTTCGACAATTAAGCCACCGCCGTTATTAGAAACGTGGATGACCTCCCCTTTGGTTAAAAAGATGCCCGGGTCCTGCTGAATGCTTTTGTAAAAGTTTTCTGTCAGACCGACGGCACGCATATGCTGGTAGAAGACATAGGATTTGCCATCCTCATAATCTTCGCGCAGATATTTGGCCTGTTTGAGCGCTACCAGGCTGGTCACGGCACCGGCATAACTGAAGTCCTTGTCATCACCCTGGCCTGGGCTCTGAATAAAGACAACGGATTTGGCCTCTTTGCCGTCCGAGGGCCGTATGATTTTACCGGCGGCGGCGATCTCTTCAAACTGTTGGTTGGTGACCACATCGGCAATTTCGCCATACCCCAGATGGGCAAATTCATCGCCCTTGGGCTCATAGGGCCGCCATCCGGCTGCCAGAATGACGGCACCGAATTTTTCACCATTCGGATCCAGCTGCAAAATGTCCTGTTTGCCCTTGTTGTATTCCATAAAGGCTTCGTGCATTTTTTCGGCATCCAGTTCCTGGCCTTTCTCATCGACCTTCATCTCATCCGGCAGGGGGAACGGAACGTCAAATTCGGTTCTGTCGCCTGGCTTTTTAAGGGTCACTAAAAAATCACCCGGTTCCCCGGCGATACGCGCTACGACGGTCTCGGTTCTGACCGTGATATTGGGATAGTTTTGTAGGTCATTTATCTTGGTTTCGATCGCGGGTGGAATCAACCCCTCATAGGGGTATGCACCGGGCAGCTGTTTACGCCATTTAGCGGCATGGCCACCTAAATAAGCTTCTTTTTCAACGATGGTGACATCATAACCGATTTTGGCGGCATCGATGGCCGCGGAAATTCCGGTCATACCACCGCCGATCACCAGGATCTTTTTACTGAGCGTTTCCAGCAGATAAGGCTCGGGCAGCTCGATTTTTTCGACCCGCGCCATGCCCATTTTTAAATAGTCTTCAGCCAACAGTTGAACATGATCGACGAAGTTTTCGTCGTCTTTTTGTTCTTCGGTGGGCGCCGGGTATTTCGACCGGGGATGGGTCCATACCACCCCTTCTCTTAAGTTGACCCGGTCCACGATGCAGCCGTCAAAACGAAAGACATCGTAAAGAACCCGACGGGAACAGGCGGCAATCACCAGGGTATTGACGCCTTCATCGGCAATATCCTTTTTAAGGAGTTCAATCCCGGCCTGACCGCATAAAATCGGGCAGGTTTTGACCGCATACCCTTCTTCTTTGGCGACATCGCCCAGCTTTTCAATATCGACGGCATCCCCGATCCCACAACCTTCGCAGATATATATACCGTATTTTTTATCCATGTCTGACTATCCTCCTATCTGCTCACCAGGGTTTGAATCGCCTTAAGGGCCATTCCGGTAGCATTTTGATTGGATGAGACCACGTCAGCCGGCTTGTTGGCACATCCGGCTGCAAACATCCCGCCTTTTTCAAAGTCATTGATGATAAAGCCGTCATCATTGTAGGTCAAATCGGCCGGAAGCTTGTCGGCGGCCACGGTCGGCTGCATGCCGGTTGCCAGAACCACCATCTCAACCTCCTGATGGACTTTTTCGCCGGTGACGGCATTTTCAGCCACGACGGTCACATTCTGTGTGCCCGAATCGGCACTGACTTCAGCCACTTTGCCTTTTATCAGGAAAATGTTTTCATCCTCTTTGATGGTTTCATAAAAGCGTTCATAGCGATAGCCCGGCGTCCGCAGATCGATATAGAAGATGTAAATTTTGGCCTCCGGATAGCGCTCGCGCACATAGGTGGCCTGCTTTAAAGACGCCATGCAGCAGATATAGGAGCAGTATGGCAGGTGATTCTCATCACGGGAGCCCGCACACTGAACAAAAGCTACACTCTGCGGTTCTTTGTTATCCGAAGGGCGCAGGATTTTACCCCGGGTCGGCCCATTGGGCGCCGCCAGTCGCTCCATCATCATATTGGTGATGATGTTCGGATACTGACCGAAACCGAGATTATCGATTTTGGCGGCGTCATAGGGCTGCCAGCCGGTGGCCCACACAACGGCCCCCACATTCAAATTCAAGGTTTTGGCTTCCATGTCAAGATCAATGGCATCGTACTGACAGGCTTCTTTGGCACGGCTGGCATCCGATGTACCGATAATCTCGGGTGCAAGCACATAACGGGCTGGAAACGCCATCTCAAATGGTAAATAAGCGCCTTTAATCTTTTTCATCCCGAAATCATAGTCGCTGTCAATTTCCGTCTGACAGGCTTCGGCACAGGCATCGCAACAGGTGCAGTTTTCGTTTACATATCTGGGGTTGACTTTAACCGCCACTTCATAGTTGCCCGGATCGCCGGAAACCGATTCAACTTCCGCCAGCGTCAAGACTTTGATTCTAGGATTTTCTTTAATCCGTCTGAAATTAATTTCCAGGCCGCAGGTGGGTGGGCACAGCTTGGGAAAATATTGATTCAGCTGAGCAACCCTTCCGCCCAGATACGGATTTTTTTCGACCAGGAATACCTCGTACCCCGCTTCGGCAGCTTCGATTGCCGTGGTCAGACCGCTGATTCCGCCGCCAACGACCAATATGCTTCCGCTTGCCGGAGCTGCTTTTTCATCAGTCATACTTCCCTCCGCACTTTTTGTCATGTTGGATTAATAATGGTAAACTTCCCCCACAGAGACTTCATTATCTTATCACTGAGTCCCAATTTGGTTTCAGGTGTCAGGTGTCTGGCGTCAGTCCTCAGAGGACAGAAGTCAGACGACAGAAGTCAGATTGAAAAATTGAAAGATAGAAAGATTGGAAATAGAAGCGCTTTATCTGTCCTCTGTTTTCTGTTCTCTGTCATCTGTTCACTGACACCAGACATCTGAATCCGCCTCCGGCGGAAAACCAAAAAATGAAAAATAAGGCGGTGAGCCATGGGGTAGACCGCTTATACAGGTCAACCAATAACCAAATGGTATGAACAAAAACCTCCAGGTGTCAGATGACACCTGGAGGTATCTGTTGGTTATTCAACTTTGGTTCGTCTGCTTCTGATTTGATCCATTAGGCGTCCGGAATGATCTGGATATAATCTTTCTTGAAGATATCCCATTTCTGCTCTTTAGGATCAAACTTGGAGTTG
>JASFEV010000210.1:0-8301 GCA_050124655.1 Desulfobacterales bacterium | reverse complement strand
ATAACGCGTTGGACCATGATGCTCCTTTCTGCATTTGCGCTAGATGACACCGTTTTTGTTAGACTATGATTAAATTATTGAAATCTTACAGTTAAAATGCTGGCGGGCAGGCATCAGGGCAGATATTTGGATTGTTGAACATAATCCCTCAGGGGACGCAAACACATCCGACTGGAAAGCGTTAGCGCACTTTGGCCCTGTAAAATAATGTAATGCAATATCCATGCAAACATTTAAAATATCTCTATGTTACAAAAATATTAATAATTACAGACACTTTATTTCAAACGTAAATATTTGCGTGGTGATGCTTGTGAAAAAATATGGCTAAGTTGTGGGTAAGCCTTTACCCATTAAAGTGCACATGATCGGCCATCTGGCCTTATCTGCAAACCCCTTGGCCGCTGGAGATGGCAGTGTCAAATAAAGTGCTTGATTTTGATGGGAAAAAGTTTTTATAATTTAACTATTGATCATAGTCTGTCTTGATTGAAGGCTGGTTTCATTCTGCAGGAAAGATCCATTCGTCCGGGTGGCATCCTGAAGTATGGGACTATGGTAATTACAGAAACAAAGGGGGTGTCACAGTGGCAAATGGTGTTGTAAAATGGTTTAATGACCGTAAAGGTTATGGCTTCATCGAGCAAGAAGATGGTCCGGATGTTTTCGTCCATCACACCGGAATCGATGCGGCTGGATTCAGGTCTCTCAACGAAGGTGATCAGGTGACCTTTGAAATAGAAGAGGGACCCAAAGGCGCACATGCTGTTAACGTTAAAGTAGTTTAGCCACCAATCCAATTTAAAAAAGGGCAAGCCTTCATTTGTGAAGGGTTGCCCTTTTTTTCTGGTTTGACACATCCAACGCTTTATCCTATATTCCAGCCCGAAATTTGATTTCTTCTTCATTGATGCAGCATAACCGGGAAAGGAGCAATTCCATGATAGAGGAGACCGGTGCCGAGCGCATTTATCTGGAAGATGTTGGTGAAATCGTCATGTCGCGTGCGGGTAAGGATATCTATCTTGTGAAGTCGATTTCGCAGCATGAGGCCTTTCGCGACCGATGCCTACCGGAACGGATTTATGTGGTTGATTTTCCAGGTCGGGGAGCCGGTGAGGAATTTTTGCTCAATCGTCAGGCCTGCGGGCCGGAAAAATTCCTGATGATCAAAGAGGTGGGTCATGACATGATTCGCCTTTTTGAAAGAATGTTCGACGGCAAGGTGGCACAATATGTCATATTGTGGGGCGGTCGCCCGCTAGACCTGTTAGATGCCAATCCACCGTTGCAGCGCTCCGGGCTTCTGGACACGACGTATATCAAGCTTACCCGGGTTGAAGATACAGACGGTTTCCGGGGCTGGAGCATTGTGGAGAGCTCCTTTGTGGGTGATTGGTGGCCGGATGATACCTGGATCATCATGGAGGAATGCATTGCTTCAGGCCAGACATTGACCTATTTTGTTGACGAGGCCTTGAAGAATCATCGCCCTAAAAAGATATTTCTTTTTCCAGTCTGTGCCAGTCTCGAAGGCCTCGAGGGCATTTGTAAGATTTGCAGCGATAGCGGTGTTGAATTAATTCCGGTTTTCAACAGCGCTCTTATTGAAGTGGCCGCCGTGGGGGTGACCTTGCCTTTCACCGACCTGGGGCTCCAACCCCGCACCATCACCACCCGGCATTTCTATCATGACGTCTATGATCGTTATCAGGCAACACCGCTTTGTTGGGTGGGTGATATCGGCGACTCGATTTACAAACCCGAAGAACACTTGATTGAGACCCTCAGTGACATGCTGGCGGTGGGAATGGATTTTGAGCGCGAAGATTTTTCACTCTGGAGTCCGATCGTACGCTCGGCCGCTTTCCTCACCCGACTTGAGTCCGAGCACCCGGAGATTTTCAAGCAGGTACGCCCCTATCTTAAACCCTAATCAAGCGCCAAGCGCTTGATTAGAAGTTAATCGTTATCTGTTATTTGTTAATTGAATAGTTGCTTTTGCTGCCTTGATCTTAGGTAAAATGTTCCGATAATCGCATTCCTCAACGAATAACCAATAACCAATAACAAATAACTAACCCGCTATCCTCCTTTTTCCTCTCTGCGATAGGGCTTTAACAGGCCTGCCGGTACTGCTGCGCGTCTGGAAACGCCAATGAGTGCGATGATGGTTAACAAGTAAGGAATCATTAGAAACAGGTGGAAGGAAAGAACGACTCCGATGCTCTGGAGCCTGAGCTGCAGGCCGTCTAAAAAACCGAAGATAAGGGCCCCGATGGTGGCTTTGAGCGGGTTCCAGTTGCCGAAAATGACCATGGCAATCGCCACCCAGCCGCGACCGCCGACGACATCGATCAGAAACATATTTTGATGCGCAAGCGTTAGAAATGCCCCGCCGATACCCATCAGGGCGCCGCCGGCGACCAGACACAGGGTGCGGGTTAACGTCACGTTGACCCCCACCGTATCGGCCACCACCGGATTTTCGCCGACCGTCCTGATTTTCAATCCAATGGTTGTCTTGTAAAGCAAAATCGACAAGGCCGGTACCAGCAGCCAGGCGATATAGGTCAAGCTATACTGGGTGAACAGGCCCGGGCCGATCACCGGAATCTTAGAAAGCACCGGCAACGCTACTTGTTTAAACGGCTGGATAACCGGGGGCACGGTGGGCGAACCAAAATGCAGCCGATAGATGAACATCGCCAGGCCGGTTGCAAAAAGGGTAATGCCCAATCCGGAAACATGCTGGCTGAGACCCAGGTTCACCGAAAGCACCGCCATTAGAAACCCAAGAAGCATGCCCACACAGGCTGCGGCAAACACGCCAAACCATATGGAGCCGGTGGAATAGGTAAACAGAAATCCGGTCATGGCGCCCATCAGCATAATGCCCTCGATTCCCAGATTTAGCACACCGGCCCGTTCGGTTAAGATCTCGCCCAGGGCCGCAAATATGATCGGGGTGGCCATGCGCATGGTTGCCCCCATAAGGCCGGAAATAAAAGCAAGATCCAAAAATTCAGCTATCATTTGCGCTGCACCTTAATTTTGTATTCCGTAAACAGTAAAAAAACGAGCATGACCATCAGCGCCATGCCCTGGATGACCTCGGCGATATAAGTGGGTACGCCGGTCATGCGGCTCATGGTCTGAGCACCGACGATGATCACACTAAAAAAAAGCGATGAAAACAGCACCCCTACGGGATGAAGGTTTCCCAGCATGGCAATCACGATGCCGGAATACCCATAGCCAGGTGAAATATCCATAATCAGACGGTACTGAAGAGCGCACAATTCACCCACCCCTGCCAGACCCGCCAGACCGCCGGATATTAAAGCGGTCCACAGAATCACCGAAGTGGTATTAATCCCGCCGAAATGCGCGGCACGGATATTCGTACCGACCGCTTTAGCCTGGTATCCAAAGGTGGTCTTTTTGTTGATAAACCAGATGATGAGCATCGCCACAAAAGAAATAATGATGCCCATGTGAAAGCGCGATCGCGTCATCAAGATGGGATAGCAGGCAGCCTCTATGATCGCCGATGATCGCGGCCAGCTAGAGCCAGGCTGCTGAAGAGGGCCGAAAAGCAGCGCGCCCATGATGTGGATCATGACATAATTTAGCAGCAGAGTAGATACCACATCATCGACTTTCAGTTTTGTTTTCAGCAAGGCCGGGATCGAGGCCCACAGACCGCCAGCTAAAAATCCCGCGACGATGACAATCGGCAGAACCAGTACCGGTGGGATGCTGCCCAGATGCACGCCTAAAACAGTAGCGGTCAGAGCACCGGCCAGCAGCTGACCTTCGGCGCCGATATTCCAGAATTTGGCCCGGAAAGCAAATGCCACCGCCAAGCCGGTCAGTAAAAGCGGGCTGGCTTTGACAAAGGTTTCCAATAAATTGTAGCGGGTTCCCAGCGCACCGTGAAAAAGGTAATAATAAGACTTCCACAAATGCCCTCCGGCCAGCAGAATGGGGATGGCAGCAAGAATCAATGTTGCCAGAATGGCGGCAATCGGGATGACAATTTTGGCCCAGCCCGGCAATGGTTTGCGCTTTATAATCCTGAATCGGATCACGCCATTACCCCGCTCATCCACAGACCGATTTGTTCGCGCGACGCCGTCGCTCCGAAAGCTTCCCCCATAATCTTTCCTTCATACAAGACAACGATGCGGTCACTGAGCGCAAATATTTCATCCAGATCATCGGAAATCAGAAGGATGCCCGCGCCCTTTTCCCTTTCCTTGACGAGGCGCTGGTGGATGTACTCCATGGCACCTACATCGAGACCCCGGGTGGGTTGAGATGCGATGATCAGCGACGGTTCGCCGGCCAGCTCCCGGGCGAGCATGACTTTTTGCAGGTTGCCGCCGGATAGGCTTTGGGTGATGGCATCGCGGCCGGTCGTTTTAATGCTGTAAGCCTTGATCAGTTCATCGCTGAAGTGATGTATTTTTTGAGATTTCATCAGCCCGTAGGTTTGAAATGCGACTGAAGAATGGTTTTCCAATATCAAGTTTTCTTCCACCGAAAGATCCATCAGCAGCCCGGTGCCGATGCGATCTTCCGGTATTCTGCCCATCCGGGATTGAATCGATGCTGTCGGGCTGCCGAATTTAAGGGAACGGTCGTTAATTTGAATGACGCCGTCTGCCGGGGATCGCATCCCGAAAAGTACTTCTGAAAGCTCTGTCTGGCCGTTTCCGGAAATACCGGCCATTCCCAGAATTTCATTCTGCCGGACGGTTAAATTCAGATCGGTTATGGCCGCAAGCTTTTTATCATTTAATACGTTGAGCTTTTTTATTTTCAGAACGGGATCACCGGGCGCGAGTTCGGCCTTTTCGATGCTCTCAAGAAGCTCCCGACCGACCATCAGATTGGCGAGCTCGCGTGCATTGGTTTCACTGGTTTTACGTTCGGCCACCACCTCTCCAGCGCGCAAAACGACAATTCGATCTGAAATATCCATCACCTCATTGAGCTTATGGGAAATGAATACAACCGAGCGGCCTTCTTTGACCAACGACCGCAGGGTGTTAAATAAATCCGCCGTCTCAGCTGGGGCAAGCACGGCCGTCGGCTCGTCCATGATCAGGATATCCACGTCCCGATAAAGCGCTTTGATGATTTCGACTTTCTGCTGCTCACCCACCGACAGGGTCCACACGCGGGCGTCCGGATCGATCTGAAGGCCGAAACGGTCCTGCAGCTCAACAAGCGCCTGCCGGGCGGATTGAAGGTCCAGAAATATGCCCCTGCGCGACGCCGTACCCACTATAACATTTTCGAGCACGGTCTGAGAGGGTACCAGGGCAAAATGCTGATGAATCATTCCCACACCGCGGGAGATGGCATCTTTGGGAGCGGTAAGGTTGACCTTTTCACCTTTGATGAAGATTTCTCCCGCATCACAGGCGTAATAACCGAATAAGATGTTCATCAGGGTGGTTTTGCCCGCCCCGTTTTCACCCAGCAGCGCACAAATTTCCCCTGAATGCAGATCGAAGGAAACATTCTTATTGGCGGTTACATCTAAAAACCGTTTCGTGATCGCTGACATCCTCACGACCGGCTGGTTATTTTTATCCATCAGATTCATCGGGATAACGATTTTTTACAAGCAAAGGCTAGATCAATAACAAGAATATACTTTGTTAGGTTGGACGGTTGAGTCCTCCCCAGGCGGATTAAGCCCGTTAGAATCGCAATAAATATCATTATTACGGGCAACAGGCTAACGGATCAATAAGCCAACAGGCCAACAGGCTCACAGGGAAAAAAGGTTCAGCCCTGATGTGTTAGCTCAGATATTGAACGAGATCGAGACGTTCATTTACAAGGCACTCAGGGGCTTAGCTGTACTTAGGTACCGCACGCCCCTGATAACGCAGTAAATGGGCGTCTCGGCTCGCCCGTAAGGTGAAAATTATCACGAATTAAAAAAATCGGATTCGTCATAATGACAATCTATTTTAAAAAGTGTTTTCGTGATAATTTTCATTCAATATTTGAGCTAGTCGGAGACGGGCTTTTGCTCATCAACCGGTACCCTGAACGTGCCGTTTAAAATTTTCTTCTCAAGATCTCTGACTTCTTTGATCACCCCTGCGGGCAGGGTTTTTTCAAATGAATGAAATGGGGCCAGGCGGGCGCCGCCTTTGGCCATCATGGACCATTCGCCCAGATCCATGGATACCCAGGCCTTTTTTTGGACCATCTCAATGCAGAACTTGATTGTGGGGTACATATCCCACACCGGGCCGGTAATCACCACACTGGGCGCCAGTGCGTTTTGATCCGACATATTGCCGAAGGCAAGCACGCCTTTTTCCTTGGCAGCTTCAAATACACCGAAGCGCTCAGCAAATATCAGGTCCGCACCGGCCTCGATCTGGGCGATGGCGGCTTCCTTGGCTTTGGGTGGATCAAACCAACCGCCGATATAAGAGATTTTGACTTTAACCTTGGGATTGACGCTCAGCGCACCGGCCTTGAACGCATTGACCAGTCGATTGACTTCCCCAATGGGGATGGCTGCAACCACACCGAGGATATTACTTTTGGTCAAGCGTCCGGCAATGACGCCGCACAGGTAGGATGGCTCGTGAATCCAATTGTCAAAAACGGAAAAATTGGGTGCGACCGGTCCAAACTCGGATCCGAAAGCAAAGGCAATGTTCGGGTAATCCTTGGCAACTCTTCGGGCAGGTTCTTCGCCTGCGAGGAATGCATCGCCTACAATTAGGTCAAATCCTCTTTCAGCGTACTCTCGTAAAACCTTTTCAAAATCAGCTGCGGCAATTTTTTCGGTGAACTCGTATTCGATGTTACCCATTTCTTTTTTGGCTTGCAAGCAGGCCTGATGAATAACACCATCCCACGGTTCTTCGATTGCTGTCTGGAAAATAGCTGCAATCTTAAATGGTTTGGCCTGGCTGGCGCTGAAGGCCAATAAAACTGCTAACACCACCATTATTGGTACCCATAGTCCTTTTTTCATGCACATCCTCCTTTCATTTTTTGTGTGTTTGAGCCAGGTGATATGTTGGTTTTTGTTGGTTTTGCCTGGGCTGGTGATACTACCGGTGAAAAGATGCTACAGAAGATGATATCATTGCGTTGGGTAGGAGAAACAACTGCGGGAGGTTCGCCCCAATGCTTTCGATTCTTGCGATAGCGAGTCGCGTCCATAGTCGCAATGCTCCCGGCAATCATTATTTTTGGGTAAGTGTTCAAAGTACCATAGAGGAGCGGTTGCCGTTTGTCAATAGACGTCTATGGCTCTGAAATTTATCGATATTTTTTCTATATCAACTATTGCAGCGTGTTGCCGCAATTTTGTAAATCGAGTCGGCATCGTTACCTCGGATCGGCTGTAAAAATGCTGGTTTTATGCTGCATTGCGGGATCAAAAAATATTTAAATAATGGGCTTGATTTTTTTTAAAAACTTGTTAGTCTTCATGAATTAGCAGAGGCGCGTTCTGATTTAGCGGGCCGGTTTCATTCAGGGGAAAGTTCCATTTGTCAAAGTGGCACCCTGCAGTATGAAACTATGAAAACTTTTAATTTAGGAGGGTGTTATTATGGCCAATGGAATTGTAAAATGGTTTAATAGCAGCAAAGGTTATGGCTTCATTGAGCAGGAAGATGGACCGGATGTATTCGTACATTATTCAGGCATCAACTCGTCCGGATTCAAATCTCTGAATGAAGGCGACCAGGTGACGTTTGATATCGAGGAGGGCCAAAAAGGGCCGGCTGCGGTAAATGTCACAGTCGTTTAGTTGCATTCCAAGCGAATTGAGGGCGTTTCGTCAAATGCTGATGAGACGCCCTTTTTTTTGTCTGCCGGCCATACACTTGTTTTAATTAAAACATTCACCCGCCTTGAATTGCGGGCTTTTATTGGACTGCGTTGCTTTTTGCGCCGGAAATTAGATTATACAGCCAGCCGAAAACAAAACCGACAACAGCGGCGGCAATTGTCAATGCTTTTAGGTTGAGTCTCATTTTCCCCTCCTTTTTTCTGCTTTTTACAACAATTTTCCAATTTACAAAAGTGTGGTATAAATAATTGTAGAAAAAATGTTTGGACACGGAGACGTTTTTTGACAACCTTTATAAGATTGGACCCATTTGATCGCATAGATGAAAGGATGGCCTAATGAAAACGCCGCTCTACACAGGGTTGGGCATCATCTTATCGGTAATGGTTTTTGCTGCGTCCTGCTTTGCGGAGCAAATCAAATTCGGCAATTGGGTGGGCATCGAAGAAACA
>JASFEV010000209.1:0-8326 GCA_050124655.1 Desulfobacterales bacterium | reverse complement strand
GACCACATTTAACGCCCCGGAACAAACCGCAGAGCAAGCGCGCGCCTTCTTTTAATTCCGGGTTCTAAATAGCTATAGCTGCCTCTTTCGTCTTTCAGGCGTTGGATAAGACGCAGGTTTCCGGCTACTGGCTACTGGCCACTGGCGGCTGGCAAACCCGATTGGCTCGATACTTAAAAAAGACGAATAGCCAGAAGCGAGAAGCCAGCAGCTAAAATGCTGCTACCGAAACTAGACTGGATTGTTCAAATATGACACGGGACAAAAACCGTCACGGATAGGATTTAGTGACAAAGCATTTTTAAGCGGTTGAGGCTTCCTGGGGGGGATCAATTTCCGTCTGGCGCACGATGTATTCGCTGATACGGTTGCCGTCCATCGCATGGACCGTGATCAGAAAATTGCCCAGCGGAATTTCTTCTTTTTCGTGGGGAATCCGGCCGATCTGATTCAATACGTATCCGGAAAACGTATCGTACTCCTTTGAATCGGGAATATGCATCGGTATTTTATCGTTGACCTCATCGATCTCCGATTTGCCGAGCACCCGCCATTCATCCTTTCTAAGCTTTACAATAAGCGGTTCGAATGTGTCGGTCTCATCGACGATCTCGCCGACAATCTCTTCAAGCGCATCTTCCAGGGTTATCAAACCGGAGACACCCCCGTGTTCATCAACAACGATGGCCATGTGCTGTTTGCGTTTTTGAAACTGTTTGAGCAAGCTGTCCAGCTTTTTATTTTCAGGCACAAAATACGCTTTGCGCATTATTTTGCGCACATCCCCTTTTTCGTCGGATACGGCCTGGTGTTTGAGGAGATCTTTGACGTTTAAAATACCCACCACGTGATCGATATCACCATCGATGACCGGAATTCGCGTATAACCGGATTGCGCAATCTCTTCCAAATTTAAGGCTTCATTGGCTTCGATGACGAACATATCGGCTCTGGGTGTCATAATTTCAGAGGCATTGGTGTCGTCAAATTCAAATATATTTTCAATCAACTCCTTTTCTTCCTCTTCGATGCCCCCCTCTTCTTCGACAACTTCAACAAACGTCATCAATTCTTCTTCGGTAACAGTCGGTTTCTTATGAATTTTTCCGGTCAGTTTGGGAATGAAGTTTAAAAATAGAATCACCGGTGTTAATAAAATGGAAAGCCAATACAACGGAAAGATGACAATCCGCGCAATTAAAATATTGTTACGCGTGGCAATGGATTTAGGAAAAATTTCGCCGAAAATTAAAATCAAAAAGGTCATGATACCGGTGGCAATGCCCACTGCATGGCTGGAAACCAGTTTAATGGTAATGGCTGTCGCCATGGCAGAGGCACCGACATTGACAAAATTATTGCCAATCAGGATGGTCGACAGGAGCCGATGCGGATCGTCTTTCATTTTCTTTATCAGCCGATTGGTCGACCCTTTTTGTTTGGCCAGATGAATCGCCTTGACTTTGCTGATGGAAAACAGAGCAGTTTCTGCGGAAGAGAAAAATCCGGAGAGTAAAAGCAAAAATATTAAGATGACAACTTGGTTTGTTAGCATGAATGCTGTTAAATCTAACCTTCTTTTAGAGCGCCTGTCCCCTGATACCGCATCTGATGATGACATGGAATGCGGCTCAAGCAGAGCATCAAAACCCCAAGCGGTTTTGGTCTTGCTTTATTTTACATCTTGGAATTGAAAAAATGGTCAGCAAATGCTTCCAAATTTGTAATATAATCTTATTCATCGGGTCTGTCAATTGAGAGATTCTTTGAAAATACAACTTGGCATCGCTTGCATAAAAGCCCGGGGTAACACGCCGGAGTATCCAATAGAATGCAGGGCAACGATGAAATAATTATACCAGTGACGGCCGTCTGCGTTGACGCTTTGTGCTGAATCCGATGATAAAACCGACAATCAATACCGCGGAGCCGGCCAGAAACCATTTAATGGCATAATTCATTTCCATCCGGGTGACCTGTTCTTCGAGCTCCTTGGCCTTCTTCGTTTGTTCGATCAGTTGTGAAGCTGTACGCTCGTAATCGGTTTTAAGGGTTAAAAACTCGGCGGCCTCTGATTTTAAGGTTTCGTATTCGGTGCTTGTTTTTTGCATCTGTCTTTGAGTGGTCTCAAACTGGGCTCTGAGTTTTTTACTTTCAGCTTTCAACTGGCTGTTTTCTTCAAGTAGTGCGGCGGCCTGGGTCATCAGGTTTTTATGCTTACTTTGCAAGCTTTCAAACCTGAGGTTATGCGTCGGGTTGGCGGTCAGATATCGGCTGAGAACCCAACCCTCATTTCCATTGGCCTGCCGGACTTTGGTCCACTCATCTCCCGGGGTTATAACCTCTACTGTCTGGCCGGATTCAAGTACTGCCAGTATTTTGTTTTCCGTACTCGGTCCGGACCGCAGTGTTATTTTCAACAGGTCTGAAATATACATTGTTTCCGCGTGTATCGACGTGGCAAACAGACACAGTATCAGCAACAATCCACAAACTTCGAAGCGTTTGAACAAATCATCCATAACGGGACCTTTCCGAATCTTTAGTCGTGTAAATTATGATAGAAAGCGGTGTAAATTGCTTAAAAAGCAGGTTCATCCTACTTAAGAGTGCACAAGCGCTCTGGGATATATCTTACAACATTCTGGTAAATTAGACAAATCTGATCCTAACGCCTTTAAATCTATTGACAAATGGGTTAATATTAAGTTAACTAATTGATATTAAATTAATATGATCAGATCCTCTATTCGTTTGCGCTAATTTTGTAACGGTGGTGGTATTGCGATATGATCGCTTATGATTTGCAATGTATCGAAGGCCATGCTTTTGAAGGCTGGTTTGAAGACAGCCAGGCCTATCAAAGTCAGAAAAAGAAAGGTTTGATCGCCTGTCCGGTATGCAACAGCACCCGTGTATCTCGACTACCTTCCACTTTTGCGATTAGGGCCTCGCAAATTCCCAAAAAGGTGTCGTTAGAGGAAGAACATCTGAAAAAAGTAGGCAAAGAAATAGTTGATTTTGTTCATAAAAATTTCGATAATGTCGGATGTGATTTTGCCAAAGAAGCTTTAAAAATGCATTACGGCGTCGAAGAACCACGCAATATCCGTGGTGTCAGCACCAAAGAAGAAGAAGAATTGCTCAAAAAAGAAGGCATCGAATTTCTTAAAATTCCCATGCCGGAGAGGCCTGACACCGACGCCTAGCCTTTCCAACAAGCTGCCCTAAAACTTTAAATTATTCCCTTCTAAAATTCAGTTTAACGGTTGTGCCCGTTATCCGCTTGTCCGCCTCTGGTGGGTTCGACCGTTTGCCGGTTAGAAAATATCAGCATAACTATCAAAATCTATGTATCGCGGCTATCCGCCGAAATCATCGAAAGCGATCATCTCCGGTTCCACACCCAAGCTGTCCAGCATTTCCTGAACCGCCTCCAGCATCAGGGGCGGTCCGCAGATGTAATATTCGACCTCGGCGGGATCCGGATGCATTTTGAGGTATTCATCGTAGGCCACTTGATGGATAAAGCCGGTCAGGCCGTCCCAGTTGTCTTCGGGCTGTGGGTCGGAAAGCGCGACGTAGTAGGAAAAATTTTCGAAGTTTTTCTCCAACTCTTTAAACTCGTCGTCGTAAAACATTTCGATTTTGGAACGGGCGCCGTACCAGAATGTGATCTTGCGCCTGGTTTTCTCCGTCAGCAGGTTGTGGAAAATATGCGCGCGTAAAGGCGCCATGCCGGCGCCGCCACCGATGAAACACATTTCGCGCTGGGTATCTTTGACGAAGAAATCTCCGTATGGACCGCTCAGGCTCACTTTGTCGCCCGGCTTGAGCGTAAAAAGATAGGAAGATGCCACGCCGGGCGGAATGTCGTCCGCGCCCGGCGGCGGCGTGGCGACCCGGATCGTAAACCGCAGATGCTCCTCCTCAGGCGTATTGGCCATCGAATACGCCCGGTAAACCGTCTCTTCGCTGCTTGCCTTCAAACCCCAAAAGTCAAAACGGTCCCAGACTTTTTTGTAGGTTTCTCCCACATGGATCTCGCGGTAGGTGCGCTCATATTCGGGGATGTCGATCTGCACGTATGAGCCGGTCTCAAAATCAAGCTTTTGTCCCGGGTCGAGCTTGAGCCGCAGCTCTTTGATAAACGAGGCGACGTTTTGATTGGATACCACGGTGGCATTGTATTTTTTGATGTTGAAGATCTCTTCCGGAATACGGATTTTCATGTCCTCCTTGACTTTCAGCTGGCAGGAGAGACGGATGTTATTGAGCTTTTCGTTGCGGCTCAAGTGGGGCAGTTCGGTGGGCAGGATATCCCGGCCGCCGTCGGTGACTTGGCATTTGCAAACGCCGCAGCTGCCTTTGCCACCACAGGCCGAGGGCAATAGGATGTCGTTTTGGGCCAACGCTGACAGCAGTGTTGCTCCGGTCGGCGTCTGGATGCCTTTATCAGTGTCCTCGTTGATGACGATGGTGCGGTCCCCTTTTAACACAACTCTGGACTCGACCAGCAAGAGCACGCCGACCAGCAGAATCACGACTCCGAAAAAAACAGCCAGCGCAATGAGATACGTGTCAAGCAATCATGCCTCCTTCTGATCGGCTACAGCGATATTCCGGCAAACAGCATGAAGCCGATGGCGATCAAACCGGTCGTTATCATGTTGATGGCAAATCCCTGGAGACCTTTGGGCACATCGGCATAACGCAACTTTTTCTGAATGGCCGCCATGGATATAATGGCCAGCGCCCATCCGACACCGGAACCGCTGCCGTAGACCACCGTCTCGCTAAACGTGTAGGCGCGTTCGACCATGAACAGGGATACGCCCAAAATGGCGCAGTTGACGGTTATTAACGGCAGAAAAACACCCAATCCGGCGTAAAGCGCCGGTGAAAAACGGTCGATGACCATTTCCAGTGCCTGAACGATAGCGGCGATGGTGGCAATGAACAGCACCAGCTTTAAGAAGCTCAGATTAACGGCAGGCAGCCCTGCCCAGGCCAAAGCGCCGGGGGCCAGCAAAAAGCTGTAAATCAGCCAGTTAACCGGCGTGGTGATGGTCAGAACAAAGACCACGGCAACCCCAAGACCGACGGCTGTTTGCATGTTCTTGGAAACCGCCAGAAAAGAACACATTCCCAGAAAATAGGCCAGTAGAATGTTGCCGACAAAAATAGAGTTGAGTGCGATGCCGATCAGATTTTCCATCTATCCCTTATCCCGTCCAGCTGCGGTAAGCCCGCTTGCCGGGCTAGTCCCGCTTTACCAGGGTGTGTTCCAACCAGACGAACAATCCGATGATGATAAAGGCGCCCGGCGCCAGCACCATCAATCCATTGTTGACATATCCGAACTCGTAGAACGCATTGGGCACTACCTGGAAACCGAGCAGTTTGCCGGAGCCCAGCAATTCCCGGAAGAACGCCACGCCGATCAGAATCGAGCTGTACCCGATGCCGTTGGCGATGCCGTCCATAAATGACCGAAACGGCGGGTTGGAAAGTGCAAACCCTTCGGCCCGGCCCAAGACGATGCAGTTGGTGATGATCAAACCCACAAAAACAGAAAGTTGTTTGCTGATGTCGTATAAAAAGGCTTTGAGTATTTCATCGGCCATAATCACCAGCGTGGCGATTACGGCCACCTCGACGATGATGCGAATGTTGCGGGGTATAGCACGACGCATGCAGGAAATCGCCAGATTGGAAAAAGCCACCACGAGCGTCAGGGCAATACTCATGACGATGGCGGTATTCAGCTGCACGGTAACCGCCAAAGCGGAGCAGATTCCCAGAATCTGTTTGGAGATCGGATTGACATCATACAGGGCCCGCATGATATCCTTAAATGACCGGGTCTTGCGAATCGCGATCCAGGGTTTTGTGATCGTTCCGTTCATCTTTGACTCCGTTTATACCTCAAATATGACCAAGGTGTGATATCTCAGCTCTGTCCCGGCGGTTTGGAGATCAGATTCTTTCTGAACTTGATCGACACCGGTTCGTAGTTTTCTAAAATCTCTTTGAGACCGGCCGACAGGTATTTGCCTGTCAGCGTGGCACCGCTGATGCCGTCGACGTAATGGGAGTGCTTGTCTGACTTCACTGTATCTTCCACGGCGCCCTTGGCAATTGATACCGACACAAATTCGCCGGAGCGGTCGACGATCTTCTTTCCAACCCAGTTTTTTTGAAACCAGGCCTTCTCGATTTCGCCTCCGAGGCCGGGTGTTTCTGAATGCTTGTAAACCGTAAATCCGGAAATAGTGCTGCCGTTGCTGTCTATAGCCAGATATCCCTGAATTCGTCCCCACAGGCCCCGAGAGTTGAAGGGCACGATATAGGCTTCAATCTGTTCTTCCTTCAGATAAACGTAGAGCGGAAGATCCGTTTCACCCCGCCGGGATTCTTCGATCAGCTGACCGGACGGATCCACCCAGAGCGGCTTTATATTTTCCCGATATAGGGACTCGATTTTCTCGGCGGTGTATCGTCGGTCCTGTTCCACAAGGCCCACCGACATAAGGACGTTGCGGTGCTTGTCGATCAGCAGGTTTTTTTGCTGAAAACGCTGCAGGCCCGTGGTGGCTGTCGTCAGCACGATGCTACACACAAAGCACAAAGCGGCCGCAAACAAGATCGATTTTAATCGGCTAGACATTGGGCACTCTTTTCTTTAGTCTCAGCTTTATTTCGATGTGATCCAGTAGCGGGGCAAACAGGTTCATGAAAAGCACGGCCAGACCGACACCTTCCGGAAACGCGGGGTTATATGCCCGAATCAACACCGTCAGGGCGCCAATACCGAATCCGAAAACCCATCTGGCGCCCTGCATGTGGGCAGCCGACACCGGATCGGTCGCCATGTATGCGAATGCAAACATACTGCCCCCGATGATCAAGTGCTGCAGCGGACTCAGACTGAGAAAGGGCATAGACCCCTCCCCCGCCAACAGATTCAGCAGCAGACTGGTGCTGAGCAGACCCAGAAGGCAGCCGAAAATGATTCGGTAGTTGGCAATGCCTAATATAATCAGGAATGCGGCGCCGGCAATACTGAGAAAGGTTGCCGTACCGCCGATGCTGCCGGGATAAAGGCCGAAAAACAGTTTTGTGGTGCTGTAACCCGCCTCGCTAAATGCGGATTGAATGCTGCCGGTGGGCTCGACGACCGCAGCGATCGATAACGGCGTTGCTCCGCTGAAAGCATCCACCGCAGCGGTTCTGCCGCCGCTCAGCACCGTCCAGATCGCGTCACCGGAATTCTGCGCCGGATAGGCAAAATAAAGGAAGGCTCTGCCGGTCAGGGCCGGGTTCAAGAAATTTCTGCCGGTTCCGCCGAAGATTTCCTTGCCGATCACGATACCGAAAGATATGCCCAGAGCCGCCTGCCAAAGGGGGATGGTCGGCGGTAATGTCAGGGGCAGCAGGGCGCATGTCACCAGGACGCCTTCGCTCATTTCGTGTTTGCGCACCGATGCAAACAGGGTTTCCCAAGCAAACCCGAAGACATAAACCACCACGACGATCGGGACCACGGTCTTCAAACCGGTCCAGACCACCGGCCAGAACTCGGTTCCTAAACCGGAGGCCAGATGGGATTGATAGCCGACGTTATAGACGCCGAATGCATAATGGGGCAGCAGTGCCACGATCACCAGCATCATGTATCTTTTGACATCCAGGCTGTCCCGCATGTTGGGTGCCACACGGCTCACCCGCGCGGGTGCAAAAAATACGGTTTCGATCGACTCGTAAAACGGATACAGTTTTTCGAGCTTGCCGCCTTTTTCGAAATGCCGGCGGGTGGCGTCAAAGAATCTTTCAAAGCGCTTCATCGGCGTACCTGTTGCTTTTCTCTGTAAAACGCCGCTTTGGCGTTTTTCAACGTTTCAAAGAGTTCGATTTTGGAAGGGCAGACGTATGAGCACAAACCGCATTCGACGCAGTCCAGCAAGCCGTGTTCGAGAGATTCTTCGATCTCCTCGGCTAGAACGGCCTTGTAAGTGAACTGGGGAAAAATGTCGACCGGACAAACCTGGGCACAGTAACCGCAGGCGATGCAGGCGCGCTCGCCGCCGTGCATGTTGCAGTCTACTTCGAGTGCCTCACGGTTGAGCGCGGAAAGAAATGCCCTGGAAAAGCTGGGTTTGCGATAACCGGGATTGAACAGGCCCAGCAGCTCGCCTCGGTGATCGCCCTCGGGCAGCAGATTGAGGGCCGTCTCAAAAAAACCCAGGTGCGACTGGGGCAAGGCGCCGTAACCGGTCAGCATGCCGCCTTGAATATAGCGCAAGTTTTCGATATCGGTCTGGTC
>JASFEV010000208.1:0-8337 GCA_050124655.1 Desulfobacterales bacterium | reverse complement strand
TTACAACAACGTCTGCAGGCCGATAAAAAAATTGAGATCATCTGGGATTCCATTGTCACTGCTATTAAATCGCATGAAGATCAGGTTGGCGCTGTTGAACTGAAAAACACGCAGACCGGAGAAACGCGCGCGCTGTCCACAGATGGCGTTTTTATCTTTATTGGCTTTGATCCCAACAATCAGCTCGTCCCCGCCGGCACCAAAGTAAATTCCGACGGGTATGTATGCACCGATGAAAAGTGCGAAACCAATCTGCCCGGTGTGTTTGCCGTCGGAGATTTAAGAGAAAAATATGCGCGGCAAATTGTGCTTGCGGCTGCCGACGGTTGCACCGCAGCTCTGGCAGCAGCGTATTATGTTGAGGTTAAGCGTGCTGCGGAAAATCTATAAAAATCTGAATTTGCATGAAAAGTAATGAAATAAGAAGAACTTAATCCTTTAACAAATTGATAACTTGTCTTACGATTACAGATAATTTGACTCACCGCTATCAATAGCGTTTAAATTTTTCATTAATATTCATTCAAAACACAGGTATTAGTGGTTTTGTGTTGCCAGCTCCTCGATGACGCCATACCAAAGAAAGGGAAGGCTGATGAGAGCCAATATTCCCAGGATGATCAAAATGATGTTTATGACGGTTTGCGAGCGATTGACGTAATTCGGAGATAGATTTAAACGCGTTCTCAAATAGGTCGATTGAGTTGCTTGTTTGACGATGAATAAAACCAAAATCGGGGCAATGACCCACAGGATATTCAGACGCTTGCTGATAAAGTGCCATTTTTTAAGGACCTCGGCAACAATCACACCAAACCCGAGAAGTCCGGACAGACAAAATAAAAGCCAGAGTATTGATTTGATTCTGCCCATTTATTGAAGCCTGCTATATGAATTAAGGTGCGGTTTTAATGGCACCAAAAGCGGCAAAACAAGTATTCTTATGCAGAAGCTCGACCTGGTCGAAGCCGACTTTGCGAAGTAAATCCAACTGGTAGGTAACCGAGCGGGGTGAATCTTCCTTGTCGATATAGTTAAAGACCTTGTCACGGTAGTTTTCACCGCCCAGTGCGCAAAGATAGTCACCATACCGTTGCCACATCAAGGCCTGAATGGGTTCCGTCTCATGGGACACCAGGTCTGTCATCCAAACGCTGCCGCCGGGGGCGGTCAAGCGGTAGATTTTTTTAAAGGTTGACTCCCAGTCCTGATCATCCCGCAAATGGTGTAAAACTGCGGCTGCCAATATGACGTCATATTTGTGTTCGGGCAACGCGATTTTTCGAAAATCGCCCTGAAATGTGCTGATTTTTGCGGGGTTGACGGCTGCGATGCGCTCATGGGCTTTGGCCAGCATGGGTAAGCTGAGGTCAACCAGGTCGCAATCAAAAGAAGAAACATGTTCACAAAGCTTGATGGCGTTGTTGCCCGCACCACAGCCGATATCCAAAACGCGCCGGATACGCTTCGTTGATGCGATCGCTGCTTTGGTAATCAACTCCATGGCCAGGGGCGCATCCATAATAGCCGACTGTCCGGTTTCAAGATTGGAAAAACGTTCTACGTCTTTGTCGAATCGTTTGCGTATATCGCTGACAGATGATTTATCTTCAAGAGGTGTACCCATTATTTCCACCATCTGGCTAAAATGATAAAAAGCTATCTATTATTTTAAATCAGTTTTCTTTTTGAAATAATTGAATCATTAATTCCAAGTCACCGCTAACGGTGTATTTTTGCTCCATGAACATTTGCTGCCCGTCTGCTTTACGCGTCATGATATCCATCCATAGCGCAAAAGATGTCTCAATGGTGATATCGGGGTTTTCCTTGCGTCCCCGTGTAGCGGTTACGTTATCTTTTTCAATAATGAAATGGCATGAATCGCTTAGTTCACCAGTAAATTGAAATTGCAGAATTTTCTTTCCCTCACCCACGGCTTTCGTATTAATGCCGTGAGGAAAGATCACCATAAAGCTCTCCAGGGAGTCCGGCCGCGGCACCATATCTTTTGCGACAAATTCCTTGGGGGTGACACCTTCGGCGATGCATGTTCTCCAGAAGGTATTGCCGAATAGAGCAAAGGTTTCAAAATCAATAATGGGCTGCTGGATGATTTTTAATGTTTCGGCGGATACGCTTTGGGAATTCACTAATTCACGCCCGGCTTGCACTGTTGCGTCAAGTATTGCCTTCTTCTTGTTTGCATCTCTGGATAATGACTCTGCAGCGGGTCGATATATTTCAGCCAAAAGTTTGTTACGGCGGCCCAATAAAAACTGCACATATTGAGAAAGCAGGTCAAAAACGGACATCTCGATAAAGCCCGCCACCGACAGCACGACCGCATTAGGAGGTGTGTGGCGCAGAGGGTGTGCACTGCGGTTATCCTGTAATTCAAAAAAAGGTTCCAAAAATGGGATCGTGCGTTCCATAAAGGCCTTCATCTCGGCGTTCAGGGTATAATTATAGAGCGGTGTCGCGTAGACAGCCAAATCTGATTCGAGCCATTTGGGGAACAGCTCTTCAGTCATGTCATCTTTGTGAAGGCACTTGCCCGGTGTTTTGGTCCAGCACGTATAGCAGCCGATGCAATAGTTTATTTTTTTTGCATGCAGGTTGATGACTTCCACCTCGGCGCCGGCATCTTGCATCCCTTCGACAAGATGATTGAGCATCAGTTCGGTTTTACTTTGCCCGCCGGTGCGGGGGCTGGAATTAAGTGCCAGTATTTTCATGGTGTCCTCCTTGTCGCTCCATCTTTATCCTGCGGTCCACCGGTAATGAAAAAGCCTCATTCAGATGTCATTTCTTATCCGGTTTAAACTGTCAAGAATTCTTTTTGGTGAGCTGGCTGGAACTAGTCTTTTTGATAAAAATGCAGGATCGCATCCACCAGGCCCGGGATGGTGTAAGCGTCGGCGGTGATGTGGACATCAAAGCCCAACTCTTTGGCGGTATCACTTGTAATTGGCCCGATGCTGGCAATGGTGACATCTTGAATAAGCGCGGGAAAATCTTTTGCCGGCAGCAGGGCTTTAAAATTCTTTACAGTGGAGGAGCTGGTGAAGGTGATCATTTCCACGCGCTTGTCCTTAAGCTGCTGAACCAAGTCATCCGTGTTTTCAACGGCTTTTAAGGTTTCGTAGGCCGGGATTTCATCGACCTTAGCGCCCATTATAGTCAGCTCTTGCGGTAAAATCGGGCGGGCTTCTTTGGCGCGCGGCAGCAGTATTTTTTTGTCTTTTAGTTTTTCTTTTTTAAATGCCGCCACCACCGATTCCGCGCGATAGGTCTCGGGCACAATATCACTGGTCAGGCCAAACGCCAACAACCGCGCAGCCGTGGCCGGACCGATGGCGGCCGTTTTCAGATGGCCCAGGGCACGCACGTCTTTTCCGGCGGCAAAGAGTTGCGCAAAGAAATAGCTGACGCCGTTGACGCTGGTAAAAACAAGCCAATCATAGGCGGATACGTTGGCGACCGCCTGTTTGAGGGGTGCGGTGTCTTTGGGTGCCTTAATTTCAATGGTCGGATACTCAAGGCATTCGGCGCCCAGATCCGCAAGCAGCCCGACGAGGTCACTGGCTTGTTGTCGTGCCCGGGTGACGACAATGCGTTTGCCCAGCAGCGGCCGAGCTTCAAACCATTTCAGCGATGGGCGCAATTTGACGACATCACCGACCACGATAATGGCCGGTGCCTTCAGGCCGGCAGCGCGGGCCTTTTCGACAATGGTGTCCAGTGTTGCCGTTACGGTTTCCTGGCGGGGGGTCGTTCCCCATCGAATTACGGCAACCGGCGTTTCCGGTGATTTGCCATGGTCGATCAGGCTTTTGGTGATGTTGGGCAGATTTTTGACTCCCATGAAAAAAACCAGAGTTCCGATGCCGGTGGCCAGAGAAGACCAGTTAATGCTGCTTTCGTCTTTGGTTGGATCCTCATGGCCGGTCACAAAGGCCAGGGTCGAGGTGAGTTGGCGATGGGTCAGCGGGATGCCGGCATAGGCTGCGGCGGCAATGGCTGAAGTAACGCCGGGTACGATTTCAAACGAGATACCGGCTTTCAAAAGCGCCTCGGCTTCTTCACCGCCGCGGCCGAAGATAAACGGGTCGCCCCCTTTGAGGCGGGTGATCACACCACCGGATTTGGCTTTTTCCACGAGCAAGCGATTGATCTCATCCTGGGAAAGAGTGTGGTCACCGCCTTTTTTGCCGACATAGATCAGTTCGGCGGATTTGCGGGTGTGCTTTAACAGGGCAGGGGGCGCCAGATAATCATAGATAATGACATCGGCCTTTTGGATACATTCCTTGCCTTTTACCGTGATCAGGCCCGGATCACCGGGCCCGGCGCCGACCAAATAGACGTTAGCTTTCATAACCCTCGTTTGCTATTGTTTTAAGTTGTTCCAGGATTTTATCCGCGCCCCTGGCAAGCAGTTCTTCAGCCAAATCGATACCGATGGTTTCAGATGACGCGATCGGCCCGCTTTTTTGCCCTTTGACAACCTGGGAGCCATCTACATCGGCAACCAATCCGGTTAACGTAAACGTATTGTTGCTGATCGTGCCGTGACCGGCAATGGGGACCTGGCAGCCGCCTTCGAGCCGCTTGAGAAAGGCACGTTCACCGGAGACCACCGCGTGCGTAGGTGCGTGATTCATGGCTGCAACCATCGGACCCACCGTTGGGTCATCTGTTCGGATTTCAATACACAAAGCGCCCTGGCCGATCGCCGGCAGCATGACCGTTGCATCCAGGTATTCTGTAATTCTATGTTCAAGATTCAGTCGCTGCACGCCCGCTGCTGCAAGTACGAGCGCGTCAAAATTTTCGGATTCGAGTTTTTTAAGACGCGTATCCAGATTCCCGCGGATGGGCTGGATAACGATATCCGGTCGGGCATGCCGCAGTTGGGCGCCACGCCGCAAGCTGCTGGTGCCGATAACGCTGCCCGCAGGCATTTTCGTGAATCCGGCTCCGGTGCGGGAGATGAATACATCCACCGGATTTTCGCGTTCGGGGATCGCACCGATGCACAATCCCGCTGGAATGTCAGCGGGCATATCCTTCATGCTGTGCACTGCAATATCAATGCGTCCGGTCAGCAATGCATCTTCAATTTCTTTTACAAAAAGGCCTTTGCCGCCCACTTTGGCAAGGGGGACATCCAGAATTTTGTCCCCCTGGGTTTTTATGATCGTTAGTTCAATGGGAGTAGACGCGAATTTTTTTTCAAGAAAGGATTTGGTCCAGTTGGCCTGCCACAGCGCCAGTTTACTGCCGCGGGTTCCGATTCTGATGGGATTGTTCATCTGACTCAATGGCTGCAACCGGCACAACTTGACGCTGCACAACCGCTGCAGGCGGATGCCCCGGCGGAACTGGATACGGTCTCCCCTCCGCTGCCTTTTGAGATAAACCCGCAGGGGGACATCAGTTTGGACACTTTTTTACTTTTGCAGGAAGGGCAGCCGGGCTTCTCGCTTCCAAAAACCAGGTATTCAAAATCCTGGTCGCAGTTTTTACAATGATATTCGTAAATCGGCATAGAATTCTCCCGGTGTCTATAAAAATCGTATAAAGCCATCCAATTCTAAGTAATCATCACGGCTTTAAAATCAAGGTTTGGCATTGAAATCAAGCCAAAAAATTAGACTAAACATGAAATTCGTTGCGCTGTCAACCTTCGAGCTGTTCAATCACCCCGGCGGCAATCAATGGCAGCATGATTTCATGATGTCCGACCAGATTGATGCCCCTGCCACCCCTGGCGGTCGGGCGGTGCACCACATTGGTCAAAGGTCGATATTGCTGGATGAAATCCAAATTAACTGTAGTAAATTCATTCAAATCGTAGCCCAGATTTCGCGCCAGGGTGACGGCTTTCAAAAAAACTTCCGGTAAGATAACGGCCGATCCGATATTCAAATAGACGCCCTTTTGAAGACAGGTGACCATTGCTGAAAATAGGCGGAAATCATGATGGGTGGCTTCTCCGAAACGGGCGGGATCAAACTGGGGATGCATGTGAACAATATCGGTTCCGATGGCGACATGCACAGTGAGGGGAATTCCCAGACGAAAACCGGCTGCCAGGACGCTGTGCTCACTGAACCGTAGTCCTTTTTCCGCAATGGCCCGTCCAACGGCATATCCCAGACCTTCTGTGTCCGGTTGTGATTCGCTCAAGGCCTTCCCTAAAAAGACAGCCGTATCCTCGGCCATGCCAAAGGTGCCGTCATCGATGGCAGCGGCAACATCTTCAGAAGTGTGTCCCACCATGGCAAGTTCGACATCATGGATAATACCGGCGCCGTTAAGCGCCACACAACTGATCACACCGCGTTGCATAAGGTCGATAATCACCGGATTCAGGCCCACCTTGATCACATGCGCGCCCATCCCCAGGATTACCGTTTTTTTGGCACGCGCAGCCTTTGCCCATGCGTTGATGACAAACCTTAGATCGTCGGCTGCCAGAATGTTGGGTAAACTGTCTAAAAAATCCTGAAACGTGCCATCTTTTGGATAAATTCTGGCAAAGGCGGTCGTGCTGACTTTGCTGCGGCGTTGTGCCAGGGAATAGGTTTTGACTTGCCTGAGGTCCAGTGGTTTTATTTCTTTGGTCATCATCGTATCCTGTGATGAAGGTCATATTAACGGCTAACCCACCAGAGGCGGACAAGCGGTAAACGGGCCAACCGGCCAGCCAATTTTCTATTTTTGCGGAAACAGCAAGCGCTCAACCAGATCGCATAAGATGTGACCCAAGGTGATATGGGCTTCCTGAATCCGGGCCGTATCATCGGAGGGGGCCGTAAAGACCAGTTGTGCACATGTGGCAAGTGCGCCACCGCGCCCGGTAAACGCGATGGAATATAGTTGTTTTTCATTGGCCACTTCGATGGCCTGGACGACGTTTTTAGAATTTCCGCTGGTGCTCATCCCCCAGGCAATATCATTTTCTTTGCCCAGCGCTTCGATCTGTTTTGAAAAAATGTCATCAAACCGATAATCGTTTCCAATACTAGTTAAAATGGAGGTATCGGTCGTTAGAGCGATGGCCGCCAGGGGAGGACGTTCGATTCTAAAGCGGTTGACAAATTCAGCTGCCAGGTGCTGTGCATCCGCAGCGCTGCCGCCGTTGCCAAAGATCAGAATTTTATTTCCACCTAAGATACAGGCAGCCAATTTTTCAGCCGCCAAAATAATATGATCGACCTGCGTTTCAATGAATTGGCGCTTAATTTGAAGGCTTTCTTCAAGTTGCTGTAAAATAATTTTTTCCATAGCGACATCCCTTTTAACCTGATGAGTGCGACGCTTTGGGCGATAATTTCTTTTCGATTTCCATTATAAAATCAGATGCGTCTTTACCCAGAAGCTCGGCTTTTTTAAACTCTTTTAAGGCATCATCCAGACGGTTTTGCTGTAAGTAAAGCTGCCCCAATCGATACCGAAAAAGACCGTTTTGAGGGGCAAGTTGAACACTTTCTTGGCAAAACATCAGGGCAATATCCGGGCTTTCTTCCTGCTCGGCAAATAAGCACCCCATTGCCGATAGCGAGGCGGCATCGCTGGGATTATATTTGATGGCTTTTTTATAGGCGGCAATGGCTGCGTCGGGATGGTTGACTTCCGTATAACATTCACCCAGATACCGGTAAACCACACCGGATGTCGGCTCAAGGCTCGCCGCATGCTTCAAGAATTTTTTGCCGCTTTCAGGTTGTTTCATTTCCATTAGCAGCCTGCCGGTTTGAAAGGCAACTTCGAACACATCCTGATTGATGGCATTGGCCTTTAAAAAAAGATCAAGGGCTTTCGGGCGGTCGCCGTTCAGCATATGCGTAAAGCCCATATTATACCAGGCCATGACTTCGCTGTGATCTAATTTGACAGCTAATTTAAATTCCAATCTGGCCTTTTCATATTCTCCCATTAAGCCATAGCAAACGCCAAGACTGTTGTGAACATTGATGTTTTCCGGATCCATTTTCAGGGCCTGTTTAAATTCTTCAATGGAACCTTTGAGGTCGCCTTTGTCGAACAGCTGATCACCGCTGATGTTTAAGCTCACCGCATCAAAGAGAACGGCGCTGTTCGGACCCAGAAAAGCCGCATGATCGAGTGCTTTAAGCGCGTTGGCCAGGACATCGGACGTTTGATAATTCAGGGTTGGATATTCGGCAATGCCGGCACTGACGGTTAACCCCGTTTTGTTTTTTGATGTCTGCTGAAACTGCTGAACTAGTTTGAGGCAGCTGTTGGCATTTTTTTGATCGAAAAAGGCGCCGAACAATCCCTGATTTAAGAGTCCCCAGATGCCAT
>JASFEV010000207.1:0-8414 GCA_050124655.1 Desulfobacterales bacterium | reverse complement strand
ACTAATGCATCTTTTGAAGTTCGGCAAAAGGTTGCCCGTAAACAGGCGAGCATGGCATCTCGCTGAATGTTTGCGCTACTGGAATCGAGCATTGCGGATTTGCGCTCACAGGCGGCAATGTAGTCATCCACAATCGCTTCCAGATGTGCGCGGTTGGTTTCGCCACCCAGTGCCGGACCATTCAGCATCATTCCGGCACCGACCATTACCAATAACATGATGATTGTTTTGATTTTCATAGTGCCCTCCTCGTTTGGGGTTGGTGGTTGATGTTTTTTACGCGGAGTGCCTGTCTATGTTTAGTAGCAGAGATGATGCCATAACCTTACATAAAGACCATAAGCGAGGCGCAAAATTTTTATCTTACTGAATTTTATACATGTTATGACAATTGGGATGTTCCGAAACAATACTTGAATACAGATATAGAGGTCTGGTCTGTAAAGTAAGTTGATGTTTTTTGTATTTAAGTGTAAAGTTAATTGACATTTTTAGCGCTTGATCAACTACTGCCCAATTGAATTCTGTTGGAGAAAAACAATGGTTGAGATTAACCCCGCAATTGCCCTGCACAAAGCGGATCTGGACCTGCTGTATCAAGTGTCAACGGCCGTTCATTCCATTCGAAACCTGAATGAGATGCTTCGAAATGTTTTGGCGAAGATCAAAGATGTTTTTAAAATAGATGGCGCATCCATTGCACTGCATGATCGTGAGCGCAAAGAGCTGTATTTTATCAGAACCGTCGAAGAGCTCACAGACGGCCATCCGCACGATATGGCCGATATGCGATTTCCGGATGACTACGGGGTGGCCGGCTGGGTATTAAGGGAACAAAAATCCGTATTAATTCCAGATGTTTCCAAAGATAAACGGTTTACCAAAAAGCTCGACCTCCAGCAAAGTCTCGATACTCGCTCTATGATTTGCGTGCCCTTGAAGACCAGAAAAGGGGTGTTAGGCGTGCTGTATGCTATCAATAAACATGCTGATGAATTTAATCCAAAAGATTTACGCCTGTTGGAAGTGCTGTCGGTGATTGTTGCGGTGTCCATTGAAAACGCTCGCCTCTACGGTGAGGTTCAGCAATATGCCACCTCCCTTGAAAAGGAAAACTATCGGTTAAAAACCGAATGCCAGGCGCGTTTCAATGTGCAAGGGATCATTGGATCCAGTGCGGCCATGCAGCGCGTATTTGCGCTGCTGGATAAAGTCATCGATACCGATACCGCTGTTCTGATCCAGGGCGAGACGGGAACCGGCAAAGAATTGCTGGCGAAGGTGATTCATTATAACGGGCTTTTAAAGAATAAACCGTTTGTTGCGGAGAACTGCGGCGCACTATCTGAAAATCTTTTAGAAAGTGAAATTTTCGGGCATGTCAAAGGCGCATTTACCGGTGCGATCGCTGACAAAAAGGGATTGTTTGAGCTGGCAAACGGAGGCACGGTCTTTCTGGACGAAATATCCGACATGCCATTTTCAATGCAAATCAAACTGCTGCGGGTGCTTCAGGAAAATCAGATCCGACCGGTGGGCGGTAGCCAATATCGAAGGGTTAATTTCCGGCTGATTTCATCTACCAACCAGGATTTATACGAGCTGGTGAAAGAAAAGAAATTTAGAGAAGATCTTTTTTACCGGATTCAGGTTTTTCCGATTGTGATTCCGCCCTTAAGAGAGCGTAAGGAAGATATTCCGCTGTTGGTTGCTCATTTTTTAGAAGCGCATGCTGCGCGGTTGAACCGGCCGCTTGCACGATTAGCACCGGGTGCTCTGGAGGCTTTGATGCAATATGATTGGCCGGGAAATGTACGCGAACTTGAAAATGAAATTGAACGTGCTTTAACCCTGGCCGGAGACGATAACGAAATAACACCTGAATACCTCTCAGAGCGGATCAAGGCGTCGACCACTAACATTGGCAGGCATGATGCTGCGGCAGCAACCCTAAAAGAAGCCACCGCACAAGTGGAGCGCCAAATGATTATGGATGCCCTTTGCAAAACAGGCGGCAACCGGTCTCAGGCCGCCCGGGATCTGGGTTTAACACGCCAGGGCTTGCTCAACAAAATCGCGCGATATGATATTAAACTTTAGGTTAAAAGGAAACCGATTGGCATAATTGCAAACAGTTTTCATCAGTGGCGTGCTAAATGGCAAAGGGCATAGTGCATAGCGCAAAACGCTGAAACTTTGAATTTCCCATTCTGCGAAAAAAACACTCTGCTCTATGCGCCATGCCCTATGCTTTTTCACGAAGGAGAATTCATTTCAGGATCCGCTTTAGGCCGTGACTGGTGAGGAAACTAATTTACAGATAAGGCCTGCCGGACCGTATTTGCCAAATCCTGCATCACCAGCGGTTTCATTAAAAAGGCTTGGATACCCATGTCAGTGGCATGTTGGCGGGTAAATTTTTCGCTGTAACCCGTACATAAAACGATGGGTATGTCAGATCGGATGCCGATTATTTTGTCGGCCAGTTTGTCGCCCGACATATTGGGCATGACGATATCGGTAATGACCAGGTCGAATCGATTTGGATCGGCTTCGAAAAGCTTCAGGGCTTCGATGCTGCTTGTTCGGGTATCGACCGTATATCCCAGGCGCTCCAACATTTGTTTTCCAATATCGACCAGGGGTTGTTCATCATCTACCAGCAAAATGTGTTCATAGCCCATCGGCAGCGGCTTTTGAATTTCTTCTTCCTTTGCCAATTCTCTTCTGATGGTTGGCAGATACACATGAAAGGTTGAACCTTTACCAACCTCGCTGTCAACAGTTATGGCACCATTCAGGGATTTGATAATACCTTGAACCACCGCCAATCCCAGACCGGTTCCTTCCCCCTTTTCTTTGGTTGTAAAATAGGGATCAAAAATCTGCGAGAGCGCATTGGACGGAATACCTTGGCCGGTATCTTTAATGCTCAGTTTCAGGTAATGACCTGGGAGGAGATCTGAAATTTTTGCGGCTGCATATTGATCGAGTTCGACATTGGCCAGGCTAATTTCAAGCACCCCGTCTTTGTCATCGATGGCCTGCGCCGCATTGGTGCACAGGTTCATCAATACTTGATGGATTTGAGTGGGATCGGCTTCGATAATTCCAATATTTTTTTCAATATTTTGCTGGATGGATATGGTGGTTGGTAAAGATGCGCGCAGCATCTTCAAGGCCTCTTTTACAATATGGGCCACCTGGATGGGTTTGCGCTCCTGTTTATTCTGGCGGCTGAAGGCCAGGATCTGCTTGACCATGTCCCGGGCGTGCTTGCTGGCATTGAAAATTTCTTTTAAATTTTGCCTGACTTCAGAATCGACTTGGACGTTCATCAGGATCAGCTCGGTATAACCGATAATAACGGAAAGAATATTGTTAAAATCATGCGCAATTCCACCGGCCAAGGTTCCGATGGCCTCCATCTTCTGAGCCTGCTGCAGTTGATATTCTAAATTTTTCTTTTCTTCTTCGGCCTGTTTTTGCTCTGTGATATCGTGGGCCACGACCAGAACACGTGTCGGTTTTCCTTCCGCGTCATGCAAAAATTTAGTGTTTAACAGGGCCCAAATTTCACGGCCGTTTTTTGCCTTTATTTTATACTCAACCGATGCCGGTACGTGTTGGCCTTTTAATAACCTATCTAGACGCTCAAGCGATTTTTCTTGACTCTTTTCCGTCAAAATATCAAATGCATTCATGGACAACAGCTCATGTCGGGTGTAGCCGGTGTACTCGCACATGACATCGTTGACACTGATAAACGTGCCATGCGCCAAGTCGATTTCGTAAATGCCGCTGGGCGCATGATTCAACAGCTGACGATATTTGGCCTCACTTTCCTGCAGGGCAATCTCGGACTGTTTGCGCTGTGTCATATCGCGCGCAATGCCGCGAAAGCCAATCGGTTTGCCGTCCGCATCTGCCATCAACGTTACCGAGGCATTCAAGTAACTTTTGGAGCCATCGACCTTGATGATTTCCCAATCAATTCCTTTGGCGGGTTTTCCGGTTTCGTATACCCGATTAAACGTCTGATACACTTTTTTGGCATTGGCTTCATCCATGTAGTCGCGGTAATTCACACCCGCCATTGCCGATGGGGAATATCCCAACAAGCGGCTTAAAGCGCCATTAAAAAAAGTGAAACTGCCCTTTAGGTCAACCTCGTAATATCCGTCTTCGATGTTATCCAAGATGGCGCGATACTTTTCTTCGCTTTGTTGAAGCGCTGCTTTTGATCGTGCCAGTTTGGAAGCGCCGTTAATAAAGGCATATGTAAAAAACGGGGAGATAATGGCCGGTATCATCAAACTCATCAGGACGCCGCGCGGCTCTACTTGACCTGAAACCGTCATGATCAAGGCATAGATTATAAACGATGATAGCATTGCAACCGCCGTGATAATAACAGTCGTCCTGACGGGTCCGAGTTTATGGATCCATTTGCGCATCATTTGTCGGGTTAAGTCTTTCGTGAATGAAAATTAAAACGCGATTTGGTGGTCTTTGGCTGGCGGGCAGCATTGGGTCAACCAGAATAGGCGGCACAATCTAAACGAGGGTTCACCCGGAAAACAACCTTGTATCGAAGTCAATACCTGCCCGGCACGCCAAAACAGTCTACTGTTAATATCGGTCACTTGATGTAATTCTTTATAGATTAGTTGATGAATTGACCTTGGCGCGCAATAGGCAGGAAAGGCACAGGATTCTGCTAACTTTCCAAAAATTTGGCTTCCATCCAGCCGGTGCTGTAGTAGTCCTCGGGTAAATAGCTTAGCTTGTCACCATTGAGCGTTTTCATAAAGATTTGGTCAAATTGCATAAAAAATGTCGGCTGAGTCTTATCTGTGGGGATAGCGACGAGGTCCGGCGGTTGTAAAAATGGTGCGGATGTAAAGGATCCTTTTTTCCAGGTATAGGTGCGTTGTTTGGGCAAGCGCATATAGTCGTTTTGGGTACCACCGGATTCGATTCCGGATAACACGGTGAAATGATACCCCTTATAAGGTTTGAGGGTGTAGCCAAAACGTTTCTGCCCGGCTGGATCGGAGTGGGCCACTTTTTGATTGACCAGCGCCATCGGTTTTTTCTTTTTACGATCGTACAGGTAAAACAATCCGGCCAGATCATCACCGTATTGGGTTCGAGCCTCGCGCCGCGCTTTGGCGATTTGCTTCAGTGTTTTGACAATCTCCCTGTGGTTGGCGACGTCCTGTTTATAATGGGTGTAGCGCTTCTCATCCACTGTGCGCTGTCGAACATCGAAGTCAATCGTTTTTTTAATCTTTGCGGTGGCCACGTCGATAACAAATCGGGTCGGCAGTCCCCAGAAGTACAATTTTTGCTGGTTGCCTTTGATACCGGCATACCCGTCTTTTCTTAACTGCAGCCCTTCGGCGTCGAATGCCACCGATTGGATGATATCCAGTTTGCCGGCATCCAGCGTAATTTCATTCTGGTTGAAGTTAATTTTAATGGCGTGGTCGGAGGGCAGCCGTTGAACGCTGGTTTTACCGTCTGCTTGCTTATCAAAAGTGATGCGCTCAATGGCTGATGCCAGCTCCATTTGAACTCTGCCGAATGCGGCGTTGGCATTTATAAGTTCGCCGTTTGATAGGCCGTAACTAAAACCGGCCGGGCTATGAAATGAACTGCCGGATAAATAGATCGGCTCGCGCTCGCCAAAAAAGTGGACCTCCCATCGTATATCACCGCTGAATGGACCCCGAGGCAGCGTAACGCTCAGACTGTCCGTCCACATCATGCCGCCGGCTTCTCTCCATTCCACATTTAGGTCGGAGAGCTCATTTTCGGTGTAATTCACAAAGGTTTGCATGGGTCGATGATCATAGCGTCGTCTTGCGGGATCTTCCGGCTTGTGGGACAAAACCAGTTCTTTGCCCCGGTTGAGATCGGCCGCCACCTCAAAGGTGTGCTCGAGAATTTCTTCCACCACCACAACCTGCAGCCGATAGACCTCTCCCTGAAATCGTGCGGCGGCTGCTGACGACGCACTCATCGATTCTTTTGAAGCCAGCGAGCGCCCCGTTTTGTCAAATGCCAAAAACTGCGTTGAATTACCGCCGCGATAGCTGACCTTGGCCACATCTTTTTGCAGCCGTCGCAGTTTCACCGAAACCCCGCCGGATTGCTTAACTGTGCCGGGGGCGTCGGTACCAGAGACGAATTCAAGTATTTTCAAGCGAACCGGTACGGTGATATTAAACTGGATTTTCGCGGTTCCCAGCTTTTCGGCCGGTGTGTCTTTTTTTATGGTGATCTCGATAACACCGGGAGAAGCGCTGCCCGGATTAAGGGTGGGCTGGAATGCGTTTTCTTCCACCCGCTTGATATCGGCTCCGTCGGTTGATATGACTTCAGCAACCTCATATTTTAACTGAGCCAGGGATGCATTCGGAATCGCGAGCGTGTCGAAATCCAGCGTCATGCGGGGCTCATCTCCAAAATCCCAATAATTTCCGGGGAACAGATTTTGCTGAACCGCTGCGGCGATGGTCTTTTTAAAGGTGTCGATGTTGACGACGGGTAAAATGCGAGGCGTATCAACATATTGGGCCACAAGGGAACCCTCTGAGGGCGTTAATTCCATACCCTGGGCAAATAGCTGCCCGATGGTCGCTTCCGACAAGGCGGTTAATATCTCATCATCGTGCTTCTGTTCCCAATTGAGCGCAATCATCAAGCGGTTGTTTTTGTGCTTGAGGGTGTGCTGGTAGCGTGGATCGTTAAAAAGCTCGATCAGCCTTAAAACCACACCATCCACATCCAGATCATCTGGGTTACCTGCTTTTAATTGTCGATAAATGCGCTTTCCATCAACTCCTTTTCGAAATTGCTGGGCATAACTGAGCATGCGACCGTTGTTCTCGTCCAGGCGAAAACCAATTGCCAGGGAATCGACATCTTTTAGCGGTTCGGATAATTGAGCCAGAGCGCCGCCTCCCATTGCGATCATCATCGCGGCCTGGGGGTTTTGCTGCACGGCGGGATTGTTCTGGATTTTTCTCTGCCAATCCTTGCTGAAATGTTGAGGGATTCGAACCGACAGTGTGGCTACATCGCGGGGTTGAGCGATGGCAGCCATCATTTGCGCCACGTGGGTTTTGCGCAAAGGGTCCGGCCCATTCTGCAATAACCCCCAAAAATTTTCAGGAGCCACAACGGCCGTATTCTCAATAAACTCTACGCGATATTGTTCGATGGGAAAACTATTTTGTTTGTCAGCAGGAATCGCATCTTTGTTGATACGATAGGATCCATCCGGGTGCTGCTCCAGCAACTGCATAAAATTCGCCTGGGCTTTGAGCAGTTTTTCAAGGCTATTGCCTTCTTCACTGCTGGCCAAAATGACCGGCAAAAAGGTATGTTCCGGATGCGAATAGAGGTATATCTCGACGTTCGACAGCCCCAATGACCTGATAAGGGTTGTGGTCATCTTATAGCGCATGTCTTTTTTTTCTTCTGCCATGTTTTGATCGACGGCAGTCAGCAACCGGGGCACATTTAGTTTTAAGGCGCAAAACGGCCCGGCAGCAGCCCGTTTTCCGACAGGGCTCGTTTTAGCCGCCGGTTGTTTTTTTTGAAAGACCGGTTTTTTGCCAATGATGTGTTTCAAATTAAACCGGCTCTGGCTCAATTGGGGCGTGTGTCTTGCCGCAAAATAACCCGCCAGCGCCACCACAATGATACCGGCCGCCGCTGCCAGCGCCCAACGCCTTTTCCAGATCGGTTTCACGGGTTTGCCGGTATCTGCAATATCCGGCGATTCGGCACCGTGCATTGGCGTTTCTTGGATCTTTTGTGGTGGTATTTGAGTCACGGGTTTGATACTTCTGTTTGCTGCCGAAGCGCTTGTTTCAGGTGCCTTAAGGGGCATCGGCCGGCCGCAGGCCTTGCATTTGGTGGTTGTCATACCCGCTGGAATCTTAGCGGCATTGATGCTGTATTTTTTACCGCAATACAGGCAGGCAATATGGAGGATCTCTGAGATTGGCGTGTTGGTTGTCGACGGTTTTGGAAGGGGCGGCGTGTCGGCAGTTGCAGGCTTTAATGCAATCAAATGACCGCAGGCTTTGCAACGGGTGCTGGTGACGTCTTTGGGAATGGCTTTAGACCTGATTTTAAACTGTCGGCTACAATACTGACAGGTGATTTGCATAATGTCTGACGGCGCTTTCAACGGTGTCTGAGAATCGTCTTGCGGTGATGACTGCTGCGCAGCCGGACGAAGTGAAATCACGTTTCCACAGGTTTTGCAGCGGGTGCTGGTGATTTTGGGCGGTATCTTGCCTGAATCTACGGTATAGATTTTTTGGCATTTTGAACAGGTAATTTGCATGGTCGACTTCCTGATTGTTGCGCTTGGATACTTCGGAGATTCGGAA
>JASFEV010000206.1:0-8426 GCA_050124655.1 Desulfobacterales bacterium | reverse complement strand
TATTACTAGGGGTGTCAAATCTTGATTATTGATTATATATTGACATGCCCAACATACTATGCTAGGTATCTCCCATGACCCGCGCCTGGCGAATTGAATACGAAGGAGCCTTGTATCATGTCTTATCCAGGGGCAACGAAAAAAAACCGATCGTTTTTGATGATCGAGACCGCAAGATGTTTGTCGATTGCATCGGGCAGATGGCTGAACGATTTGAAATTGACGTTTTTGCCTATGTGTTGATGGACAACCACTATCATCTTTTGTTTCGAACCCCCCGGGCCAACCTATCCAAATGCATGCATTGGTTTGGTGTCACCTATACCAATCGATTTAATAGTCGCCATGATCGCAGCGGCCATCTTTTCCAGGGCCGATTTAAAAATATGGTTGTTGAAAATAATGCCTATCTGTTGCAGCTATCCTACTATATCCATCGAAACCCCTTAAGGGCCGGTTTGGTGAATCGACTGGCATCTTACAAATGGAGCAGTTATCGGGCCTATGCTTATGGCACGGCCATACCGCCATGGCTCAATACCGAATTGATCTTGTCGCAATTTATCAATGTGGTTGACAAGCACGGCGCCTATCGCAAGCATGCCCAAATATATTCCAAAGAAGAGCATCGGCTATGGGAAGATTTGCGGCATGGGATATTTTTAGGCACCCCATCTTTTACCGAAAAAATAAAAAAGCGACATCTTCCCGCTGTCCCCCATGCAGAGATCCCGGCCCAAAAAAAAATAAAGAAAAGTATCGATGCGGATGCCGTCATCATTAAAGCCGCTAAGATTTTAAACTGTGACCCCCGGCGCTATCGTAAAGCCATCAGAATTTCAGCCGCAGATAAAGTGGATCGGGATCTGCTGATTTATTTGTTGTGGCAGACCGGCCAGCTAACCAACCAGCAGATTGGTGAAAAATTCGAATTGAGCTATTCGGCTGTTAGCCGCAGGGTTCGAATTTTTAAAGGTTTGCTAAAAAATAACCGGGAGCTTGATAATCGGTTTAACCAAATTAAATCAATAATCAAGATTTGACACCTTGTTCATGTCCTGTCTTTATTGCAGGGTCCACTCATTACAATCTGTAAATATCTTTGTCGACCATTGTCAGTAGGATTTCAAAGACATTTTTGTAAATGCGGGGATTTAATTCCAGTATTTCGTTGAAATCATCGCTCGTTATTTTGACCATACGGCAATCCTCGATGCATCTTAAGGTGTATCTTCTGACCGATTTGCGGATGATAAAGCCAAATCCAATACCATACGGCGCTTCAAGCAGATCAACTCGTGTTTGATTTTCGTCCAGAATCTCCGCTTTACCCTCCAGTATTTTGTATAGTGCATTGGCGGGGTCTCCGATTTTAAACACATAGTCTGCCGCATTGAATTCTACGATCTCCATAAATTCGGCAAACATCATGAGCTCCATCATCGAGAGTCCCTTCAGCATCGGCGAATCTTTAACGAGATGAAACTTCTCAAGCAGGGGCATCATTGCTTCGACCTCCAACAAAAATTTCTCAAATCGTCCTTTTATATCCCGGGGCATCTCCCAGGCAGCAGACAGCTTCAGCCAATAATCCTGTCCTTGAAATATCCTTTGATAAACATCTTCGATATTATCCACAGAACCGCCGGGCATGACCGTTCCGTAAAATAGTCCATCATCAAATCGAATCGATTCGAGCAGCTTCAGCATACCGGAATTTTCTTTTTTAATGATGGCTTCAAGGTATTCTATCGATTTGGCTTTCGTGTGGCCCGCGTCTTTTAGGCCGGAATGCCACTTAATACGGAAAAAAGAGTCCATGACCTTTAATTCCGGATGCAAAAGATCCAGAATTTGAAAGATCATCCAGATTTGGGTTTCAACATTTCTGGCCAATTCCAACAGCAGCAGGCTACCGGGTTTCGTTGACGCAATGACCTCGTAGTCTGAGCAAAGATCGCGGCATTTGTCAATTTCTCCAGAAAGCCTTTCTATAAGTTCGTCAAAGTCAAGGGTTTCATCCGCTTTTCGTAGCCTGTTGATGCATAACAATGCTTCCCTTTTGACATGGGGATTGGGAAAGCGAAATAGAATGTCCACCAAAAAATCCACTGCATCTTGTGAGGGCAGAAACCGAAGGGTTCGGAGACATTTCTCCAGATCCATATAGGACTTTGAGCGCGTCATAAATATCAGCATATCAAATATGACATCAAACGCTCTGCCTCCGAATCGCGCCAGGTGTTTGTTAAAAGACCCATAGTTGCGAATTTTGTCAAATCCAACATCTTTGAGGTACGCTACAAAAAGATCAAGGTCGTCCATTTTGGCAAGCGCTTCAAGTATCGTGTCAAACGCCTGATCGCTGTGATTCTTAAAATGCAGTTGAACCTCGTCTTTAAACGATGACAGCTTCAATTCGCCGACCAGCCAGATGCCTGCCAAAACATTGCTGTCAGCCTCGGATTTCAAAAGCCATAGGATCTTGTTTTCGGCTTTTTCTTTCAGCTCATCGGAACCCCAGCGGTGCACAATTGTCAGGTCGTGTTTCAAAAGATCAAGTGAATCTGCTGCGTTTAAGTAGTGGTCAAAATATGGACTTTCTGCAGCAGGACCCCAGTCCGCAATGACCTGCAGACACGTCTCTTTAACGTGTGTGTCTCCTTCTTTCTGGCACATGTGCTCCAATTCACCGACCAGGTGAGTTGCCCCTACATGATGGATGACGGTAACGCTTTCAAATCTCACAAACTGATTTTCATGTGTGAGCAGGTCTGTCAGGACACCATCGAGCTCGGAAGTATAGCTGTTTCGAATCAAATTCAACAAATATAGAAAGTTGAACATGTCGTTGTGCTGGTCACGTGCCATTTTGTACTGCTCTAAAATTAAATTCGGCTGGTAGCTGATCAGAGATTCGCGTACACTTTCCAGCCGGCTTCGCCGCTGAACACCCTCTTTTAAAGACAATACGTATCTCTGTGGAATGCGCGCAATGATCGGAATCATCACTGCCAAAGATACGATGATCAAAAGCGTGTAAACGGGTATCGGGTTGCTGAGTTTGGGAATGACCAGAAAAATGGCACAGATACCGATAACGAACACCGGTTTGAAAAACAGCTTGGAATACATACGGATCGTGTTGCAAAGCTTTTCCGGTATCGAAAACATGAGCAACTGGTAGGACGACTCGAATATCACTCTTCTCAGCAAGTCATTGATGGCGCAGGCGCAAATCGTTCCCCAGAATATGAGCGTCGGGTATCCGGCCGGCCTGAAAAAGTATACACCGATGATCAACAGCAGGTTGGGGATCAACAACAGCGGATACGCGTAAAGAACTTTGCCGTTTAACCACAATCTGGCAAAAAAGTAGACAAACAAGAGCTGCAGAAGAACCTGGACAAGGCTGATGATCGCCTTGTAAGCACCGATAAATGAGGTTTTCGGGTCTGCCGCTGAGCGGCTTTTGCGCACCGGGCCCCCGGTCATGTCTTCAATCTCGCTGGATGCCACTTCCGTATAGGAAGGCTGCGACGCTAATCGTGCGTTGACCTGCACATCAAAAAGAACCTTGAACAATAGGTTAAAGATTCCGATCAAAATGACAATCTGGATAATGGATATAATGATTTTATATTTCTTCTGAGATGATAAAAGGGTTTTAAGGCTCTCCCGGGTGGCGGTGATACTGACGTTGATACGGTAACGGTAACTATGGAAAATATACCGGATAATACCGTAGCTGAAAGCTGCAAATGCGGCGGTCATCAAAAGAAAAATCAGCTGATTTTCGCTGGGTACGCGCCTGATAATGACATAGCCCGACATCAGTGCCCCCAGACTGCCGGCCAAAAGAAAAACGTACTGATAACGTTTCGATTCCCGGATATTGATGCAGTAGTTTATCAGCGACCAGGTTTGAACAATGATGAGTTCATCAAAAATATCGACCACAACGAAATAGCCCATTGCCGGCCCAAAATGCTGATGAAAGCCCGGCAATACCTGTGGTATACCGTAAAGGACAAGCGATACCGTCAGCATCGCCAGCATTTCACGCTTGATGCGATGCTCAAAGCTCACCTTGCTGCCGTAGACAAAGTAAATGCAGCTGTAGATCACAAAACTGATGCCGGTAAGACCGTAAAGCAGAAAGTATGGTTTCTGGTTGTAGATACTGCTGAAATGCGGTGAACTTGCGATGGCATTGAGAAAATTACTCTTGGTGAAGGAAGTAATGATGGTAAAACAGGCGATGTTTGAAAACGTTAAAAGGCACAGTAAAACGATTAATCGGTTTCGAGAACGGATTGAATCGCTTGAATCCAACGGTGTAAACATCTTCTAACGCTTTCGGTTTATTAAATTTATTGCATCATTGTCATCGCCGTCAGCAGCTATTGCGATAAGTTCCGCTGCACCTTACGGGGAATGGGTATCCGGCAGCCCCACAACGCGACCGTTGCCGCCTACCGGATAGTCCACCGCGCTGATGACACCGCCAAGACCCTGCCGAATGTAATTGCCCAGCGCATCCTGATAGGTGATGTTGAGGTTGCTGAAGGGTAAACCTTCAAACGGATATTGATCTCCACCCCGGGCCAGGTAATCGATGGTGGCAATCGCCAGGGTGTAAGACGGATCAACAACCAGACTTCCAGCGTCAATTAATTGGGTCCCATCATCGAGAATCACCCGGGTGACTCTCTCCCCGGAAGTGATGATGTTGCCGTCCTTGTCGATTTCGATGGCTTGCCTGGACGGATCGTATTCGAAGGAGAAACCAGCGACATGGGCAAAACGGCCGGTACCCGCACCGATGGTGTGCCCTTCACTGCCGATTCGCGAAACCGCGTTTTCCAGCAGATTTTTAAAAGTGGTGAGCGGCACATTCACGAATACCGACAAAAAGTCGGGAAACGATACGATGTCATAGATATCACGCACTGAAATTTTACCGGCCGGAATGATGGTGTTGTTGCGAATGCTGCCGCCGTTGGTCAGCGCAACAGCAGGTGCCTTAACACCGACGTGTCCCGATAGGCGCCGCGCTTCTGAAAGAAGCGCGTCGGCAACGAGGTTGCCTGCATTGGTTTCTTTCGAACGGACATGCATTCGGAGACCGTCGAGTGCGACCTCCGAGCGGGCAACGACGTTTGTTTCAAGTGCTGCAACAAAAGCCTGCACGGGTCCGGTCACCTGAGCCTGAACTTCCGGGTCGGGTACGACGGCATCCGGATGGGCACCGCCGGCTACACGAACCGGCCCGCTGGCCGGATCTATTCTAGTGATGTCGCCGCTGGTTTTGTCAAAGTCCACCGTCAGCCGACCGACGTATTTATATTCCCCACCGGTTGTCACGACCGAGACCGGCCTGCCGGATAAATCCTTCACGACCATGGGGTAGGGTCCCCGCGGGGTATCACCCGGTATAAGAAGATCTCCGGGATTGGCCAGCACATCGTTGCTGCCGCCGGTAACTGCAATGTCAACACCGCTCAGCCGGGCGATCAGGGCCGTATCCTCCGCAAGATCCTGCAGATGGCTGACGAAAATGATTTTGTTGACCCCGCCCTCAGTTAGGGCGTTGATCTCGTTTTGCACAACCGTTACCAAATCGGCGTCAACGACTGCGTTGGCCGGTCTGGAAATAAAGGGCAGATTTGGGGTCGTGGCGCCGATGATACCGAATGTATGACCGTTTTTTTCAACGATGATGCTTCTTGCAATCCGCCCGCGTTCTACAAGGGCTTGCAGAGCAGGCTCAGCGCTAAAATCGATATTGGCACTAAGATACCGGGGAAACGTGTTGCTGAAACCGGTTGAAATAAAATCCGCCAGCAAAGCGGGACCGAAGTCAAAGTCGTGATTTCCCAGCAGGATGGCGTCATATCCGATGGCATCCAGTGCTTTGGCGTCGTAGTAGGTGTTCACACCGTCGAGGGCCGGGTTGTAGGCTGCAAGGCTCGCCTTGAACTCGGGACCGGCCAGAAAATTGTCCCCTGAGGACAATGTTAAAACAACATCCGTTGCGGCCGCCGAACGCAAATTTTTAACAAGTGCAACGCTGCGGGCTGCGCCGCCGAAGTCTTCAATCCCTTTTCCGGCATGCAAAAGCTGGGACTCACTGTCGTTAAGGTGAATAATGGTCAATGTGACCACCTGGCCGGAGCCGTCGAACATCAGCCAAGACACCCCAACAATCAGAATGATAGCACAGCAAATGAGAATTTTTTTGTTCATATTGAATTGGAAAGCTCGGAGATGTCGCAAACGGTAATCCAACCTTCCCGGAGGGGCTTGATGAAAAAGGCGGCGCATAAAATGAGCCAGACATCGGCAAACATCAGCAAGGCGCTGAAGCCTTCCCCGGCACGCCGATCCGTAAACAGGCGTAGAAATCTGTCCAGTTTAGATGGCTTCACAGGATACGGTCTTCTTTTACGGTTGCGATGCACCTTCTGGTTGTGAAAGATCAGCCGGCGACTTGCTGTCAATGGCCGCTTTAAGCTGCTCGAGTAATTGCGGAGAAACTTTGCCGTTGACGCTCAGCTGCTCTGTTTTTTGGAATGCCTTGATGGCCGCCCTGGTTTGGGAACCCAGTTTACCATCGACCTTGCCGACATCATACCCCAGCTCCAGCAGGGCCGCCTGTACGTGTGCAATTTGCAGGCGCTCTTCCTGCTCTGCGTTAAAACCGATCAGGTTACGCCCAAACGTCACCTCCGGAGGAAGTTCTCCGGGAGCCGCCGGCGCCGATGGATGGTTCGCTTCGATTAGGCGGTGGATATAGGTTGCCAGGGTCTGATGATCAACAGCCGAGTTTTTATAGAGCACATTTGAAATCAAGGTCGCCAAATAGTGCAATCGATTGACGCCGGCCGGGGTTTCTACAATGGCCACTGAATTCATGTAGTTTTTGACATTACCGTGATATTTTTTACATTTGAATCCCGGCTCTTTTTTGCAGCTGTAAAGCGATCCGGATTTAAAATAGATCGCAGAATCATACAAGGCGGGCGCTGAGGCATAGCGGATGCGGCGCTCGGTCATATAGAGCAAGCGCTTGATTTCCCGGCTTGAAAAAATGTCCACCAGTTTTCCCTGCTCCATCAGCAACATAAAACGCAGCAGTTCCCGTGCGGTAGCGTAACTGTTGTAGCCGGTAGGTACTTTTGTCTTGCCGTAACGGGTGAAGAAGCTCCCTTGGCGAAAATACTGCAAGTCCAAACCATTGCGTGTGAAAGATTCGAGGAATGTCTGTTCGTAAAGTTCACGCAGTTGCTGGCGTGAGGCTTTTTCAAAAAAGCGGTTGGCTTCGTCATCTGAGACCGGATAATCCTTTCGGAAATGTCTCAGCAGCATGGCATTTTTCATCACCATTGCGGCGGCGGCATTGGAGCTGATGGAAAGTGTCCAATCCAGATACTCCCAGAGGGACCCCTGATCCCCTTCTTTTAATGGGCGAAAACGCAGGGCGCCGGTATCGGGATTCCAGAGTCGAACCTCGTGGTGATCCCACTGGATGAATTTATCTGCAGTGATAATGGTTTTGCGCAGTATGTGCTTGCGGGCTTCGATGTCATCCGGATAAATGTCAGCCAGCGCTTGAAAGAGTGCCCGGGCAATTGCAATTTTCCCGACGCTGCCAACGTTTTGTTTGTAATCTGCCCGGTGTTCGGCATAGCGTGGATTGTCAATATCTGAAAGATCGAGAACAGCAACGCCATAGCGGTTCGCTCTATCCCCTAAGAGCTCCAGAACACGAGCGGTGAACTCCGGATCCGGTTCCGGGATGACCAAATCCGGGTGATCCAGCAGTCTTAGATCCACTAAATGGGACGGCAGCAGGGCACCCGGGGGCTGCTGGCGGCCGCGCATTTCACCGAAAACGGCCAGGCGGGCTGCTTCAACACGCCGAATCCCTGTATCGGGGTAGGCGTCCAGCGGATAGGTAAAACCAGTATCAGTGATGGAAAGTGCGGCTAAAACAAAAATTAATCTCAGATAATGTTTCATTTTGCTCCTTATCAGGCTTTTAGCGTTGGGCCGTGTGCGGCCGATTCATACGGCCGGTTTGGGGTCACGGCTGAACGGATATTTTACTGTTGCCCGGTTTATCCGGATCGGGGGTGTTCATCCAACTTCACCGTTTGATTGAGTTGGCGCATCATCTCCTTATCCAGGTCGTTTAGGTATTCGTTGCTGCGGGCCTGAATGCTTTCAAGAAAAGGTCGAATCTGGAAAAGCTGCAGTTTGCTGTCAATAAAACCGAATTCGATATCGGCCGCAGCAGGATTTCCGTCGGCACCCAATATAGAAGGGTATCGCTGCGGCAGGTCCTGCGCCAGATGGATGAGTTGTTCGATCTCGTCCGCTTTGAGCACTGTTTCAGCCCCCGCCACCAACTCCCTATCAAC
>JASFEV010000205.1:0-8428 GCA_050124655.1 Desulfobacterales bacterium | reverse complement strand
GCTGGACATTATGATGCCGGAAGTCGATGGCTACGAAGTCTGCCGTCAATTAAAAGCCGACCCGGCCACCGCAGAGATACCGGTCATTTTTCTTTCGGCCCTGACCGACACCAAGGACAAGGTGCATGGACTGGAAATAGGTGCGGTGGACTATGTGACCAAGCCGTTTCAGCCCGATGAGGTCATTGCCAGAGTCAATACGCATCTGACCGTTTATCGGCTCAAGAAAGCCCTGGATCAAAAAAACAAGGAGTTGCAGGACGCCAACGATCTTTTAGAGGAACGTGTCAAAAAACGCACAGCCCAGTTGGAGGAGCTCAATCGCGCCTATCAGCGGTTTGTCCCCCGGGAGTTTTTAAACCTGCTGATGAAGGAAAGCATATTAGAGGTTGATCTGGGGGATCAAATCGCCCAACAGATGACCGTGATGTTTTCCGACATCCGGGGCTGGACCACCCTTTCAGAAGACATGACGGCCCAGGAAAGTTTTAATTTTATCAATGCCTTCTTAAACCGGGTCAGCCCGGTGATCAACGCCCACCAGGGATTTATCGACAATTTCCAGGGCGACGGCATGATGGCGCTTTTCCCGCAATCACCCGATGACGCCGTCCAGGCGGCGATTGCCATGCATGCGGCCGTTGCCGAATATAATCAAGACCGCCAGAAAAAGGGCTTTCAACTGATCGGTCTGGGCGTGGGTTTGCACATTGGGGATTTGATGCTCGGCATCATCGGCCACCAGAAGCGCATGCAGGGCACCGTGGTGGCCGATGCGGTCAATTTGGCCTCACGTCTGGAAGGATTGACACGCGTATATGGATCATCGATCACCATCAGCGAGCCCACCCTGGCCCAGCTGGGTAATCCGGACCGATACAAACACCGGTTCGTCGACAAGGTTCAGGTCAAGGGTAAAAAAGCGCCGGTGTCGGTGCATGAAGTCTTTGACAGCGATCCACCGGCCGTCATTGAATTAAAAGAACAGACCAAAGATGATTTTGAAGAGGGTCTGCGTCGCTATTACGACCGCAAATTTTCCGAGGCCAGCGTCAAGTTTAACCAGGTATTGGAAAAGCACCCTGAAGATCGCGCCGCCCGCATCTATCTGAAACGCTCCGCCAACTATATGGTCAACGGGGTTCCGGAGGATTGGACGGGGGTGGAGATACTCACTCAAAAATAATTTAAATAAAGGAAGCTATCTCAAAAATGCATCTAACGCCCAAGGGCTTTGTTAAAAACCGATTCAAAATACTCGAATACTAGCGTGTATGCTCCGTTTTTGAATCGGTTTTATGCCGCGCCCTTGGACGTGATCTACTATTTTTGAAATAGCTTCTACAAATTATGAGTCGGGATTGCCCGCCAGAGGCAGATAATTCGATCTTTATCCGCCATCTGTGTGGCGGATCTTCGACCTCGACAATCGCTCAGTTTAAATAAAAATACGCGTTTCAAATTTAAAAATAGGAATAAATCTCAATTTTATAAGGAATTCTATCCATTTTATATTTTTAAATTTGAAACCCTTACGGGGCTTGTCGATCTTACTTCGCCGCAGGCGATAGGGTTTGGCCGTCCTCTTCCGGAGAACGGCCAAAAGAAATCCTGATAATCCTGTAAATCCTGTCAAAATAATTTTATCAGTTGAACACCTCTATTTATTGAGATCAGATGTGAAATTCCGCTAAATGAGCGAGAGATGCGATCTACTATTTTTATTGCAGCTTCTAATAAGAAATAGCGTACCAAATTTTAAAAAGGCCTAATTTAGGAAAAATAAAATGAAGCTTAAATACAAATTACTGCTGCTGTATGCCGGCGCTGCTTTGTTTATTATGCTGGTGATCGGCAGCTTTCTGGCAACGGCCCTAAAAGAGGTCACCATTGAGCGGATCGCCCGCAATTATCAACAACAGCTGAAACACATCGATTTCGGCCTGACCCGTTTAATCAAGGGCATGGAGTATAGTTTAAAAACGATTGCACAAAATGAATTGGTGCGTTCCCGTGAGGATGAAAACTTTACCTCTTTTCTGGATGCCGACGAAAAAACCTTTACATACGACTACGGCGAGCTCGAACAGAAAATTATCGCGATATTCAACAATTACCGCACAACCCACCCCTATGTCCACTCGGTCTATATGGGACGGGAAAACGGCAGCTTTGTGCGTTCCCACCCGCGCGCCCGGCCCACCCGCTACGACCCCAGGACCCGCCCTTGGTATATTTCAGCCTTAGAAAACCCCGGCACGGTCGTGCGCACACCGCCCTTTCGCTCGGTTACCAGCCCCGATATCAGCATTGGATTTGTGAAAGCCCTGGTTGACGATGAGGGAGACATCTACGGGGTTGTGGGCACATCAATCACCCTGAAGGAGCTGACCCATTATATTTCCAATATCAAACTGGACTATGGCGGCTATGTGGCACTGATTGATGAAAAAGGCACCATTCTGGCTAGCCCTGATCAGTCGGCCCTTTTTACCAGTTTAGAATCTATGGATCCCCAGCTATTCGAAGATATTTATACCAATGTCGATGGGATTACCATCTTTGAAAAGGATGACGAAAAACGCTATGCCTTTTTTTATACCTCGCCCTTGATGGAGTGGAAGATGGCTGCCATCGTGCCGGTGGCCGAAATCCACAAGGTGATAGGGGTGTTTGTCTTAAAAATCCTGGCGGCTCTATTTGTTGCGCTTTTGTTGCTCAGTGTGCTGACGCTGAAAGGCCTACAGGTTTTTGTGATCAAGCCCTTAAAGATGCTCAATGACGGAACCGACCACATCAAACAGACCGGCGACCTCGATTACCGCATTGATATAAAATCCAGCGACGAGATCGGCAGCCTGGGGCAGTCTTTTAACGAAATGATCGGCTCCATCGACCAGGCCGAATCTGCACTGAAAGCATCGGAAGCCGAGCTTAAAAAGCACCGTGATCACCTGGAGGATCTGGTCGCAGAGCGCACGGCCGAATTAAAGGAAAAGCAGGATGCCCTTCGTAAGCAGAGGGATTTCATCGAGACCGTCATCAACAGCATCCCGGATTCCATTTCGATCATCGAAATAGACAGCGGCCGGATTATCGATGCCAATGAAGCTTTTCTGACTGAGGTGGACTCGCCCCGAGACCAGGTTGTCGGCCGGTTGTGTTATGAGCTCACCCATAACCTTTCAGAAATGTGTGCCCCGCCCCATCACGACTGCCCCATGCTTAAAACCAAAGAAACCGGCCAAAAATGCACCGTCGAACACATCCACCAGGATCCTGACGGGCATGACATCATTATGGAAGTGTCGACCTTCCCGATTAAGGATGAAGACGGCACCTTCAGCCAGGTGGTGCACGTCGCCCACGACATCACCGAGCGCAAACGGGCCGAAGAAGTCATCAAAAATTCCGAACAGCGACTATCCCAGATCATCAACTTTTTGCCGGATCCCACTTTCGTCATTGATAATGAAGGCACGTTGGTCACCTGGAACCAGGCCATGGAAAAACTAAGCGGCGTAGAAGCGGTTGATATGGTGGGCAAGGGCAATTACGAATATGCCCTGCCGTTTTACGGCGAAAGACGACCGATTTTGATCGATCTGGTTAAAGACTGGGATGATGCGTACGAAAAAAAATACCTGTCCGTCAAAAAGAAAGGGGAAAAAATTATTGGGGAGTCCTATCATCCCAATCTGGGCGGAAAAGAAAGATACCTGCACGCCACGGCGGGATTGATCTATAACTCCGCCGGCGAGGTGGCCGGTGCCATCGAGTCGCTGCGCGATATCACTGAAAGAAAGAAGGCCAACGATATCATTCGCGAAAATGAGGAGCGGCTGAGCAACATCCTCAAAACCACCAACGAGGGCTTCTGGCTGATCGACACCGAGGACATCACGCTGGATGTCAACGATGCCATGTGTGAGATCCTGCAGCGACCGCGGGAAGAAGTTGTCGGCACGAGTATTTCAAATTTCATGGATGAGGAAAACATCAAGACCGTTCACAAGCAGGAGCTGAATCGCGGAAAAGACGAAAAGGGCCTGTATGAAATTTCGCTGGCCAGGGCGGATGGAACGATGGTGCCCTGCCTGGTCAATGCTTCGCCGCTTTTCGATGCGGACGGCAATAAGATCGGCTCTTTTGGTATGTTTACCGACATCACCCAACGCAAGCACATGGAAGATGAGCTCATCGAGGCCAAACAAATTGCCGATGAGGCCAATAAGGCCAAAAGTGATTTTTTGGCCAACATGAGCCATGAGATCCGCACCCCCATGAATGCGGTTATCGGCATGACCCACCTGGCGCTGAAAACCGAGCTGACACCCAAGCAGCAGGATTACCTGCACAAAATCCAGTCATCGGCCAATTCTTTGCTGGGTATTATCAACGATATTCTGGATTTTTCCAAAATCGAAGCCGGCAAGCTGGACATGGAAGCGGTGGATTTCAATCTGGAAGACGTCCTGGATAATCTGGGCAACCTCGTCAGTGTCAAAGCTCAGGAAAAAGAGGATCTTGAGGTGCTGTTCGCTACCGACCAGAATGTGCCGCGCTTTTTAGTCGGCGATCCTTTACGCCTGGGACAGATTCTGATTAATCTGGCCAATAATGCCGTCAAATTTACCGACTCGGGCGAAATTGTGGTTTCCACCGAGTTGGTCAACCAGACCGAAGAGCAGATCACCTTAAAATTTGCGGTCAGCGATACCGGTATCGGGCTGACCAAAGAGCAGGCCGGCAAGCTGTTTCAGTCTTTTACCCAGGCTGACACCTCCACCACCCGTAAATATGGCGGCACTGGACTAGGCCTGACCATCAGCAAAAAACTGGCAAACTTGATGGGCGGAGAAATCTGGGTGGAAAGTGAGCCCGGCCAGGGCAGTACCTTCAGCTTTACGGCCGTCTTCGGTCTGGGGCGCGAAGACGTCAAAAAACGGTTTGCCCCGGCGCAGAATCTACGAGGCATGAAGGTCCTGGTGGTCGATGACAATCCGACTTCCAGAGATATTTTGCGGGATATGCTGGAATCATTGTCATTTGAGGTTGTCGTGGCGGCCAGCGGCCAGGAGGGTATTGCCGAAATTGAAGCGGCCGACAAAGAAAAGCCCTTTGAAATGGTCATCATGGACTGGAAAATGCCGGGCTTGGACGGCATCGAAGCCTCTAAACGTATCAAAGAACATTCCGGACTGAGCCATGTTCCCCATATTGTGATGGTGACCGCCTATGGCAGGGAAGAAATCATGCAAAAGGCGCAAAAAATCGGCCTGGATGGTTTTCTGCTCAAACCGGTCAGCCCATCGGTTCTTTTTGATACGATCATTCAGGCTCAGGGTGAAGAAATACCTGAGACATCAAAGCTAAAGCAGCAAGACAACGCAGTTGCCATTGAACAGATCCGCGGCGCCAAAATCCTGCTGGCCGAAGATAATGAGATTAACCAGCAGGTGGCCAAAGAAATTCTCGAGGGTGCCGGTCTGATCGTGAGCCTGGCCGATGACGGCCAGCAGGCGGTCGATATGCTCAAAGAAAACGCCTATGATGTCATCCTGATGGACATTCAGATGCCGGTCATGGACGGTTATGCCGCTACGCGGGAAATCCGAAATCTGAAATCCGAAATCCGAAATATACCGATCATTGCCATGACGGCACACGCCATGGCCGGTGATGAAGAAAAAAGCATGCAGGCCGGCATGAACGGACATGTCACCAAGCCCATCGATCCGGATCAGCTGTTTGGCACATTGCAGAAATGGATCGGGCCGTCAGATAAGCGCGCACCGGTTGAGCCCGCGGACGCGGCGTCCCCCGATGCGCCTGCAGGTGAAACGCAGGCGTTACCGGACACCCTGCCGGGATTTGAACTGGCCGAGGGACTCAACCGGCTGCAGGGCAATCAAAAGCTTTACCGCAAGCTGCTGCTGGATTTTGGTGTCAAATACACCGAAGTCGCAGCTGAAATCCGGGATACACTTGCTGCCGGTGATTTAGACCAAGCCCACAGTCTGGTGCACAACATCAAGGGGCTGGCCGGCAATCTGGCGGCCACCGAGCTTCAGGCCGCGGCGGTGGATTTCGAAAAGCTGGTCAAAGGCGATCAACCGCCGGCAGCATCCCAACAGCAGCTCGATAAAAAATTTGAAAACCTGGAAGCCGCCATCAATCGGGCACTGGAGGCGGTTCAATCACTGGGCCCCGCACCCCAAAAGGCTCCCGTTACGCCCACTGAGGACACTACGGCATCCATCACCCCGCAATTGGCAAAGGAAGCCGCCGATCTGCTCAAAGAGCCGGTTGAGATGGGAGACATCACCCAGATCAAATCCGTCGCAGCGGAATTAAAAACAAAATCCAGCGCATTCGACGCGTTCAGCAATCAATGTATTCAATTGGCCGAGGACTTTGATTTTGAGGGAATCGCGAAGCTGATCGCCAAATTGGAAAAATAGGTGTGATCGGTGAGCCCGTTGAGCCGATATCAAACGCTGGTTTGGTATTAAAATGATTGCCAAAAATATGTTCTGATTGACTTAGCCAATTATTCAAAAGTCATTGCGAGCGAAGCGAAGCAATCTCTCAGGTTGTCCAAAAGATTGCTTCGTCGTCACGCCATGGCGTGACTCCTCGCAATGACAGCTTTTCGGAGTATATTTTTGACAACCGCCATAAAACTAAAAGCTATCTTAAAAATAGTAGATCATGTCCAAGGGCAAGGCGCAAACCGATTCGAAAGTGGAGCATACACGCTAGTATTCGAGCATTTCGAATCGGTTTGGAACACAGCCCTTGGGCATTAGATGCATTTTTAAGATAGCTTTTTGCTATTTGACGATAGCCAATAACAACGCCTGATCATCATCCGCCGGGCGCCCGTCGGCAAAATCATTGACATCTTTCATGATCGCGGCAAGGAGATCCCGGGGCTCAAGATCACCATCAGCTTCAAGCTGCCGTAGCAGTCGCTCTTCGCCGTATGTTTCCCCGCTGGTATTAAACCGTTCCGTAATCCCGTCGGTATACATCAGGATACGATCACCCGGATGCAGCTCAGCCTCGGTCACCGGCACCTGCTGGTAGGGATCTATTCCCATTGGAAATACACCGCTGCACTTATATTCAATCGCTTTTTTCTCAGCAGACTGGTAAATCATCGGCGGTGGATGACCGGCGCGCGCAATCTTCAGCGTGCGGCTGCCGGCGTCGTAAACAACATATAAAGCAGTCACAAAACTGGGGTCTGCGACTTTGCACAGATGCTCGTTGAGAAAATACAACAGCTCACCGGGCTCCATGGGCGGATTCGGATAAGAACGGAAAAGCGCACAGGTCATGGCCATCATGACCGCTGCCGGCGCACTGTGTCCTTCGGCATCGGCCACCAGAAAGCCCCACTGGTCGTCCGCCATTTTGGCAATATCGTAATAGTCGCCACCGGCATACAGACTGGTTTCGTAATTGACGGCAAGCTTTAAACCGGTTATTTCGGGCAGATTTTTAGGCAACAGCCGCCGCTGAACATCGGAGGCGGCTTTGAGTTCATCTTCAAGTGCATCTTTTTTTTCTTCAACTTCACGTTTGAGTCGATGAATGGTCAGGTGGGTGTCCACCCGCGCGATGACTTCGTCGGGCTGAAACGGTTTGGAAACATAGTCGACCGCGCCCAGTTGCAGTCCCTGAACCTTGTCTTTGGTATCCGTGAGCGCCGATAGAAAAATAACCGGTATACTGGCTGTGGCAGGGTCTGCCTTCAGCCGGCGGCAAACCTCAAATCCATCAATTCCGGGCATCATAATGTCCAGCAGGATTAAATCCGGTGTGGCCTTTTGGGCAATGGATAGCGCTGTTTCGCCGTTCTTGGCCACCAGTAGCTTACACCCGGTGGTTTCAAGGGTCTGATAGAGGACCTGCAGATTGGTGGGGTTATCATCTACAAGCAGTAAAGACTCATTTTCTCTGCTGTTTTCTGCCATCCGTTATTCCCTCAGCGGATTCGCATCTATTTTGATGCACAATTCAGAAACTAGGTAATTTCCTTAATCCCCGCTTCAACCGAATCCGTAATGGGGATAATTGCACCGAAACCGCTGACTTCAAACACTTCTTTTACATAGGCATTAAGTGCGCAGAGAACAAATTTGCCGTCTTTGCGCTTTATTTCTTTGGCAGCGCCTAAAACCACGCGCAGGCCGGCACTGCTCAGGTATTCTAAATTCGCAAAATCAAAAAGGAGCCGATTCGTCTCACCTTCAAGGACGCTTTTTACGGTCTGCTCAGCCTCTGTCGCTGCTGCCCCATCCAACCGTCCTTCAAAAGCCAAAAATACAATCCCGTTTTCTTCCTTTTGACTGATCTCCATAACCAACCCCTTTTAACCTATACTCAGAAAGCTGACTTTCACAGCTTTAGCCTGAAT
>JASFEV010000204.1:0-8433 GCA_050124655.1 Desulfobacterales bacterium | reverse complement strand
CGCCGATTGACAGGGTCGACGGGATATTATTGTCATTGTTTTTGGGGTGATACAGAGTGATGACTTTAGGCGTTGGAACCTTTTCGGTCTCCGGAAGGTGAGCGGGAAGGGTTTCATAATTAATTTGTGGTGTTGATAAGCCCAAGAATGCTTTTTTAATCATTATTCAACCTTTTTCGGATTGCCAGATAACGGATAACTCCCAATTGGGGTTCTATAACGCGTGACAGCCGGTGCACTCAACCGGCCCGGCTTCAAAATCCTTGTGACAGTTGACGCACTGGAGATGGAATGCATCGCCTCGCGTGATCATTTCGGTATCTTCAATATCAGACGCATCATGACATTCCAGACATGTTTCATTCACTTCCACCTCTTCTGCCGGGGGCAGATGACACCCACCACAGGCGATGAGTGCCGATTCGTCTTCGGGGGGATGATGGTGGCAGTCAAAACACGACAGCCCGTAACCTTCCACGTTTGTGTGAACTTTATGATTGAACAGGACATTGCCTGCCGCAACAGTGTACATCAAGCGCAGCGGCTCCTCCGGCGCTTTCAAGGGAAAGGCGGCGTAGCTGATCACGCCGATGACCAATAAACAAATAGCCAATACACCTGCCAACTTCATTTCTTTTTTTGAAAACATATGATTACCGTATTGGGTTTGTGTTTCCTGTCACATCCATGCCTGAAAAGACTTGCACCGACTACCATAATGCGGTCCCGCTTTCAAGATATTTCTCCTGACCACCATTTACACCACCAAAAGGTAGACCCGAGCTTACCACCTATTGATAATATCATGCCCCCTGCGCCGGGCCACCTCATCCTGGAGTTGGTGAAAGCGCTCGCCGGCGACGATCATCACCCTGGACATGACTTTGTAACCCAATTGAGCGTCATCTTCAAACAGCTGCAGCAAACGCTCTTTGGGGATTCTGACGGTTTTACAGCTGCGAGAAGCGCACTGGGCAGTCAGGCGGTATTTAACAGCCGGCACCAGACTGGACCATCCAAAAGGATTGCCCTCCGACAAACTCGTGATGGTATCTTCCGGCATTGCAGGTCCCTCCGGCGCATCCCAGATGAGGTTCACCTCGCCTTCGAGCACGAGCCAAAAATATTCAGGGACTTCTCCGGCCGCAAAGATAGTTTCGCCACGCTTAAATTTGGCGACTTCACAGCTTCTCTGTATGGCTGCTAATTGATCGTCATCCAGGTCGCCAAAAGCGTCCACATCTTCTAAAAAATCGAGACTGACCATAAAAAACCCCCTATTGGTAATTGAATATCGTAGATTGAATATTCAATATTCAAATGTTTAAGACATATTCGTCTTGAACTTTGCCCCCCAGAATATGCTTTTGAAAAACCTGGCGCATTTTTTCAGGGTTCATTTTCTGATAAATGACCGGTTCACTGCTGCCGATTTCAACGGTAATATTGGGTTCATTTTTACAATGACTAATGCATCCGGCACTGGCAACTTGAATATCCTGCCGATTGGAGTTGGAAACCTCCTCAACCAGGGCGCTCATCACCTGGCGGGCGCCTGCGGCGATGCCGCAGGTTGACATATGCACTGTGATTTTAACCTGTGACACGGGCGAAACAGTGGCGGATTCCTGCAATTGATCAAAATGTCGGCTGCAAATGGCCGCCACATTCGTCATGAACATCAATCCCATCCGGGGATCTTTATCGAAACATTCCAGGAGATGCTCTTTTTTTATTTGCAGGATCTTACAGGTTTTAGAGCCACTATAGGCGGAAAGCGCATACTTGAAAGGCGGCACGAAGCTTGACCACCCCAGTGTCTGTTCAGCGGCTATGGTAAAAACGGTATTTTGCTCTGAAGTGGGGCGTCCCGGCAAATCAAACCGAAGGTCGACCTGTCCATCGGCCACCAGCCAGATCCGGTTGGCATCTTCACCTTCGGCGAACAGTTTTTCGCCATAATTATATTGCTTCTCCTGTCCCCCTTTAGCGGCAGCCTTCAACTGGTCCTGACTGAACCCTTTGAAGATGTCTATCTTCTTTAATAAATCCAGACCACCCATGAAAACCTCCCCGTCGGTTCAATTATATTTGACTCCCCGTGTTTATTAATGTGTTTATGGCTTTCACATGCATTTTTATCCAGAGGACAGAGATCAGAGTTCAGAGGACAGAAAACCGAATATGTATCAAAATGGTCTTTTTTTTCTGTCATCTGACTTCGGTCCTCTGAAAACCTGACATCTGACATCTGGCTTCTGGCAAATAACTGACGGTCGATTTTTGGTCGCTGGCTCTAAGCCAGTTGCCAGTCGCCAGAAGCGAGTCGCCGTGTTTTAAGTCCACAACCTAATGGTCGCAACACTTAAGCTCTGAACCTTTGGACCCTTGAACGCTGAACCTAATTACGCTGCTTCACCTTCCGTGGACTTCGCCCTGGGATGCGGTGGGGTGCTTGCAGCTGCGTCCGGATCATAGCACGTCAGACAGCACGACAGGCATCGTTTGCTTTCACCCGCAGCGGCATCCCTTGTCAGAACCTGATCCACTTCAATAAAAGAGTGTATCCGCTCTTCAACCGGCAGCTCCGGCATGGGCGCCCGGGCATTTTTGACAATTCCGGCCACGTGATCAAATATGGTTTCAGGAATCAAATCACTGTTTAATTCATTTTTTTGAGCCGTTACTTCTTGCCCCATAATAAACTGATGAATGGAACGGGCAGCCCGGCGGCCCCCGCCAATCGCTGATACGACCAGCGACGGGCCGGTGGCGGCATCGCCGGCGGCAAACAAGTACGGAATATTGGATTGCAGGGTGTCTGGATTGACTTCTATGGTATTCCAGCGGGTGGTATGCAGATCTGCCAGGCGCTTTTTGGTACGCTCGGTGAATGAAACATCAGGGGATTGACCGATGGCGGTGATGACCATATCGGTTTGCAGCAGGGTTTCAGAACCCTCGATGGGCACCGGCCGGCGTCTGCCGCTGGCGTCGGGTTCGCCCAGCTCCATCTTTAAATATTCGAGATGGGTGCAATGTCCGTCATCATCACCGATGATTCTCACCGGAGCGGCCAGAAATACAAATTCGACACCTTCGTGTTCAGCCGCATCGATCTCAACCTCGTTGGCCGGCATCTCGCCGCGGGTGCGGCGATAAACAATATATACTTTTTGGGTCCCTAAACGGATAAGATTGCGGGTACAGTCGATGGCCGTATTGCCCCCGCCGATAATGGCGGCGGTTTCGCCGATGGGTATTTTTTCTCCGCCGGCCAGCCGGGACAGAAAATCAATTCCGGTATAACAGCCTTTGAGATCTTCTCCCTCTACCCGTAAGCTGGCATCTTTCCAGGCACCAATACCCATAAAGATGGCATCAAACCCGGAAGCCACCAGAGAGCTTAAGTCAAAATCATAGCCGAATTTCACATTGGTGTGAAAATCGACGCCCAGGTCCAGAATCGTATCGATTTCCCAATCCAACACCTGCTTGGGCAGGCGATACTCCGGGATACCATATCGCAGCATGCCGCCCAGTTTTGGCATGGCCTCAAAAATATTGACCTGATGGCCTAATCGTCTGAGGAAATAGGCACAGGTTAATCCGGCCGGTCCGCCACCGATGACCGCGACGCGTTTGCGCGTCTCAGGGGCTGTCGGGATGGGCAGCCGCTCATCGGAATTCATCTCGTAGTCAGCGACGAAGCGCTTCAATTGATTAATGGACACCGGTTCATCTTCGATTCCCCGACGGCAGTTCGCTTCGCAGGGATGGGGGCACACGCGACCGCAGGATAATATAAACGGATTCCGTTCCCGGAGGGTATCGATGGCGCCTTCGTAGTCGCCTTCGCGAATCTGGGCGATATACTGGGGGATGTCGATTTCAGCCGGGCAGGTCTGGCGACAGGGCGCCAGGCGATCGCTGCTGCAATTAAAGTGCATCAGGCGCTCAGACAGGGTTTTGACTTTCATGATATACTTGGGGCAAACTGTCTCGCAGGCGCCGCAACCCACACAATTTTCTTCGACCACCACCGGGTACCCCTGGGGCCCCATTTTAAGAGCATTGAACTGACAGGCATCAACGCAGTCGCCCAGGCCGATGCAGCCGACCGAACATTCTCGCTGGCCACCGGATAAAGCCGCCTGGGCACGGCAGGTATTGACCCCGAGGTAAATAAATTTATCCGCAGCGCGCTTGCCGCCGCTGCAGGTGTTATAGGATTTGGGAGGTTCGGCCAGACCGACTTCAACGCCCATGACTTCAGCGGCTTTGGCCGCCGATTCCGGGCCACCGACAACACAAACACTGGGTTCTGCCTCACCTGCTACCACAGCGACAGCTGCGGCAGAGCACCCGGCGTAACCGCATCCACCGCAATTAGCGCCTGAAAAACAGGCTTCCACCCGGGCAATTCGCGGATCCTCATATACATAAAAAACGCGGGAGGCCGCTGTTAATATGGCGGCGCAAGCCACTCCCAATCCCAACATAAACAGAATACTCGCAATCATCGCATCTCCTTGCCAGTCCGTTGGCTATATCAAGTCGCCCCTATCTCAGATCAGCGACTGGTAGGTTCAAAATTCATAGCACCTGAGCGTATCAGGTACCCTCTAAAAAAGGCTTTTTATTATCATTTCAGGGCCATATTTTCAAGTAGGTTTGCACATTTTTCATAAAAATTAGGTTCAGAGGTTCAAAAGTTCAGAGTTGTGCGGCTTTAAAACACGGCGACTCGCTTCTGGCTAATGGCTACTGGCTCAGAGCCAGCGACAAAAAACCGACATTCAGTTAGTTGCCAGCAGCCAGAGGCCAGCAGCCAGAGGCCAGCAGCCAGTTCTCTGACCTCTGTCATCTGACCTCTGACTTCTGTCATCTGTCATCTGATGAAGGATTGCAGACACCGCAAATATTGCAGGTCTCAACACGGCAGGTCGGGGAGGGCAGGGCGCTGATGGCGCGCTTGAATTCCTGCTGTAAATAAGACTTTTCAAATCCCTGATCAATAAAATCCCAGGGCAAGGTCTCATCAAGGTCGCGTTCCCGCAGCACGTAAAAATCCGGATTGATAGATACGTCTTTGAGGGTCCGAGCCCAGTTGCCCTTATAGGTATGCGCCAGAGAAAGGATGTCGGCGGCTTTGCGATCGCCTCTGGAAAAAAGCGCCTGAATATAGGCCCAGCGCGGTACGTCCGAATGGACGCGCACATTCGGGACTTTTTTTATTTCATTTTTAATTTTGGCAATCTTTTTTTTCAAATCGGCGGTCTCGGCCATGGCCACCCATTGAAAAGGGGTAAAGGGCTTGGGCACAAAACAATTTAAACTGATGGTGATCTCACCGATTCGTTTTTGGGATCGGCTGGCCTTTAAAAACCGGTGTTTGATGTGTTTACTCAAGCGAATGATCGCATCGATATCTTCGCTGGTTTCGGTCGGAAGACCGATCATAAAGTACAGTTTCAAGTTCGGGATGCCGTTTGCTACCAGGGCATCGGCGGCCGCCAGGATCGTATCCCGGTTTATACCCTTATTGATGACTTTGCGCATGCGCTCGGAGCCGGCATCCGGCGCAATTGTTGCGGTTTTGACGTTACTGTGTTTAAGAACCGACAATAATTCGGCAGACAACCCATCCGCCCGCAACGAGCTGAAAGATAAGCGAATATCTTTATCCTGGTATTGACCGCACAGTTCACCCAGACCGGGGAGATCGGAAACTGCAGCCCCCACCAGACCGATGCGGTCCGTTTGTGAGACGCCCTGGTCGATATCATTGGCCAGCGCTGAAATCGGCCGAAAGCGCGGGGGGCGATAGATAAAACCGGCTGCGCAGAAACGACAGCCATGGGGGCAGCCGCGGGCAACTTCGACCAGATGGGTGCGCTCAAAGGCTGTATCAGGGGTCAGAATGGCGCTGCAGGTGGATGAATCCGCCAGGTCTTTGAGATAAGCCCGTTTGACGCCGGTGGGGACCGCCTCCCGGGGATTAAATGCCGCAATGGTTCCGTCGCGGTGATATTTGACCTCGTAAAATGCCGGAACATAAGCCCCCGATACCTCGGAGGCCAGTTTTTTAAGCATGCTGCGCCGTTTGTTGCCGGGTGCAAATACCTCCAGAAAGCGGGGCATGATCGCTTCGGCTTCACCGATGAGAAAGCAGTCAAAAAAAGCGGCAATCGGCTCCGGATTTAAAAAACAGGCGACACCGCCGGCGATCACCAGTGGATGCCGGTCATCCCGCTGGTCGGCTCTGAGGGGCAGGCCGATATTTTCAAGAATCGTCAGGATATGCGCGTAATCGTTTTCAAAGGAAAGCGAAAAAGCGATCACATCGACATCAGTGAGGCGTTTGCCGGATTCAAGGGTTTTAATGACGGGTGGCTGCTTGCGGGATGGTTCCGGCAGAAAGGCGCGTTCACAAACGACGTGGTCATAGGCATTTAAGAGGCGATATACACTTTGAAAGCCCAGATTGGACATGCCCACATGATATCGATTCGGATAGACCAGCACAAAGCGCATGCGTCCGCGCCAGGATTTGCGGATGGCGCCGATTTCAGCATCATGTGGGTGCTGTGTGGATTTTAGAGGCCTTGCTGCCATGGGTTTGACCGTTGTCCGCCTCCGGTGATTTGTGATCTGAACCGATCGTTATTTGAGAAAACCCTGCGGGTGTTTTACCCCACACCGGGAGCCGCTGTCGCGACCTATGTGGACCATACGCTTAACATGCGGCATTTTGACGAGCAGTCAACGTTTAATCTGTCACCTTTGGCGCATCGCAATTTGCCGCATACGAGCCGATTGCCGGGCGGTGCAACGACTCAATTTAAGCTACCATCAGCTCCCGCTCAATTCAACAAACAACAACAGGTCAACTTCACCATCAACGGACGACGGACAACGGACACCTTTAATCGGCCTTACGCCTCATAAAAGTGGGTACGTCCAATTCGGTATCATCCACACCCAGGCCCTGGGGTCCGCGGTAAATGGCGCCGCCGGATTCCCCCACGGCCTTTTGCTGGCGGATAAAGGTGGGCTCTTCGTAATCAATAATGTCTCTTTCCAAATCTTCCGGTGTAATATCCCGTACTTTTCCTCTTGTCGGCAGTTCGACCGCGTTGCTCGGCATTTGCTGCAATTCCGGTTCAGCACCGATGCCCGTTGCGATAACGGTAACACGCATCTCATCGCCGAGGCTGTCATCAATAGAGGTGCCCCAGAAGATGTCGGCATCATCCCCGACTTCATCGTGAATACGCTCGGAGGCTTCGGCCACCTCTTCAAATTCCATATCGCTGGTGCTGGTGATATTCATCAGCACGCCCCTGGCCCCGGCAATGGGGAGATCTTCGAGCAACGGATGCGACATGGCTCTTTCGGCGGCTTCCACAGCACGGTTTTCGCCGGTGGAAATTCCGATACCCATAATGGCCAATCCGGCTTTGGACATCGTGGTTCTGACATCGGCAAAATCCAAATTGACCAGTCCGGGCATCATAATCAGATCAGTGATACCTTTGACCGAATGCAAAAGGATCTCGTCGGCCTTAAAAAACATGTCCGTCAGTTTTGCTTTTTTGGGTGCCAGGCCTCTGAGACGATCATTGGGTATGCTAATCGCTGTGTCGACAACGCTTTTGAGGTTGTCAATTCCATCTTCAGCCAGTTTGGTCCGTTTTTTACCCTCAAACGCAAACGGCTTGGTCACCACGGCGACCGTCAGGGCGCCCAGATCTTTACAGATTTCAGCGATCACCGGGGCTGCGCCGGTTCCGGTTCCGCCGCCGAATCCGGCGGTGATAAACACCATGTGGCTGTCAGCCAGCGCAGCGCGCAGGGCTTCTTCACTTTCAAGGGCCGCATCGCGACCGATCTGGGGATTTGCGCCGGCCCCCAGCCCTTCGGTGAGATTTTCACCCATCTGAATTTTGACGGGTGCCATTGACATTTCCAGGGCCTGACTGTCGGTATTGGCGGCGATGAATTTAACGCCCTGCAGATGGGATGCGATCATATTGTTGATGGCGTTACCGCCCGCACCGCCGACGCCGATGACCTTAATTTTTGCTGATTTTTCTTGGTCCACATAGGTAAACATTTTTTTTCCTCCTACTAAAATTCGGTTTTTGTTGGTTTCCAGTTGCTTATGTGAAAGCCGAAACGCACCGGCTGTAAATGAGTTTTGAAATCTGTCATCCGAATTTTAAACGACATCATTAAACCAGCGTTTCATACGGGTGAAGACGCGGTTAAAAATATTTTTATCCCGGATTCTAAATTTACTTGAATCCTGGTTGCGTACACCGTATAGCACCAAACCCACTCCGGTGGCGTACATGGGATTGTTGACGACATCCACCAGGCCGGTGATGGCGCGCGGTTTGCCGATCCGGCAGGGAAGATTGAAAATGG
>JASFEV010000203.1:0-8434 GCA_050124655.1 Desulfobacterales bacterium | reverse complement strand
AAGGTTTCCCATATCCGCTTCGACGGTTTTGATCAGGTGAGCAAGGCCCTGCGCTTTGGCATGGTTTTCCAGATCGTCCAGAAAAGGGCGCGCAAAATCGACCGCAGTGACCCGGGTCTTGAACCATTTGGCCAGGATCAGTGCGCCGGCTCCCGCACCGCAGCCGAGATCGACAATGCGAGGGTTTTGCGGCAATTCTGGAAGTAAGGATAAAATGTGCCTTGAAAATGACGGATCACCCGGTCCTTGCCGTTCCAGGCCGCGATGTAATTCTATTAAAGCGCTGATGTGCGCATTATGCTCTGCCATGTTTACCATTTTATCAGACCGCTTAGACGGTTTCTACCCTCTCTTGGTGCAGGTTTCCCCCAAAATCCCATGCGCTGCTAAGGTTACGTATCTTTTCTGCAGACGATGGCCCATATTGCCATGCGGATTATGAAAAAGCAAACAGGGCGGCTTGGATGATGGGTATTGAATAAAAAGCCTGCTCTAGGCTTAAAACCAATCCTTTAGCCGGTTCTGATTTTGATAGATGATCTCGGGCGTGTTCTTCTGACCAGAAGAATACGGATTTGCGTCAGAAGTCGGGAATGATATTCGGCGCTGAAAATGACTCCCAATCCACCTGGGGGGAAATGAGATGGGGGATGCAATTTTTCTGGTGAACATCGCAGTTCATTTCGTTATCCAGTTCGATGGTGATGGGCTCATTACAGTGCACACATACCGTGTTTATCGTAACGGAGAGTGACTCATTTCGCAGCCGCCCTTGCACGAAGGGCGTGGCAATCGCATCGACAGCTCAGGCGGCATTTATGCTTTCGCCGGTGCTGAATGTCATATGGTGCGGCGTATGGTCAGCTGTAACCGGATACGCCCAGAGGACCTCACCTTTGTCATTTCGAACCAGAAAAAATAAATTTTTTTCCAGATCATCAAGAATTTCATTGGTTTTTGAAAAGGTGAGGTCCAGTTTCTCGGCAAGAAACACCGGCGGGATCGGTTTTCCGATGCGTGGCAGTTCCCTGACGACAAAATAGCGCATCAGATGATGATCCTTTGTCATAAAATCGAGTACTTTAGGAATCTCCTTTGCGGTTTGCTGGATATGCTGCGCCCACAATTCTCGCGGGATCTCTGTAAACTGATTTTCCGCAACCGATAATACCGATTCTTTCATTTTCTACCCCTTTAGTCCAGATCCAGCATGCCCTTACATTTATTGCATTTGACAACCCCTCTAAAAACTTTGTTGCCACACTCCGGGCAGAAATAGCGGGTTTCTTCGTCTTGAATCCATTTTTCAGTGCCGACTTCACGTCGATAGGGCACAGCTCTTAAAATCACTTTTTTTCCGACCGCCATCGAAAAGTTTTCAATATGCTCACAGGGAAATTCATCGCATTGATGACATCCGGTGTATCCTTTTTCCTGAGTACATTCCCTGATCTCACACTGCTGGCAGTGCATAAACCGATTGTCAGACATACATCCGTCGCATTGCATATCTTCAATTGTAAGGTTGTCACTGTTCGGCAGCGTGCCTTTGCCGGGTACGCCGCCTTTATAAAGCGCCACAAGCCTTTCTTTGAATTTTTGATTGTTATCGCGATGCGCGATATAAATGGCGCAGACGCCGCAATAAAGGCCGCAGGGTGAGGCCAGATCCGGGTTAATTTTCATAGGATCCTCCTTTTTTTGATGCATCGGTGAAAATCCAATCAACGATCGTGCATCAGCATAGACAATTTCCAGCTCAGAATCAAACATAACCCAGTCATAATAATTGCCAATTATATTTTTTTGTTTAGGCTTATTAAATCACGGTGCGGTATTCGGATTTTGCTCCGGGATGTTTTTGAGCCAGTTTAGTGCCTTTTCTTCGGTTCGAAAGATCTCTATTTGTAAACCATCCTGCGCTCTAAAGGCTTCATAGACTCTCGAAAGGCCGTATGAAAGATCTTCAGGCGCAACGAAGGCAATCTTTGAAGGCAGCAAAAGCTTTGTTTTCGCATAATCCGCAACTTCGCCAAGTTCCTCACTGGTCAAATCCCAGCCGCTATCGCTTAAATCCCAAAGCCTTAGACCACTAAGGCTGATTGTCGCAATTTCATCAATTGACATTCGGATATCATCCGGTTTCGGTTTGTCGATAAAGCGGACCACCGTAACATCGTCTACTATCTCAATATTATAACTCTTATTCATTTTTATAACCTTTGGTTTAGCTGCCTTCCTGATCCGTTTCAGTTTTGCATGGAATTTTCGGGTAGCCGCAGGGTTACTTCACAGCTTGCCGCGGCATATTCACACTTTGCTTGATGACGCCGAATCAGCTCCATTGATGTGTTATAACTTAAACGAGGTTTAAGCTGCATTTGAATTCAGCACCTGTACTTCTTTTTCAAGGCGTTCTGCAAGAAGGTCTTCAGTAACTTCTAAATCAAAACGGGTTTGGAGATTTAACCAAAATTGAGGCGACATCCCAAAAAACCGCCCTAAACGCAAGGCTGTATCAGCCGAGATGGAGCGTTTTCCATGAACAATTTCGTTAATCCGTCTTGGAGGTACGCTTATGTCTTTGGCAATTCGATATTGACTGAGTCCCATCGGTTTAAGAAATTCCTCAATAAGGATTTCACCAGGATGAATGGGAGGAAGTTTTTTATTTTTCATTATTGCCTCCTAATGGTAATCTGCAATTTCAACATCATACGCATCGCCGGTTTTCCATGTGAAACATATACGCCACTGATCGTTGATGCGGATGCTATGTTGCCCTTTCCGGTCTCCTTTTAAAGCTTCCAATCTGTTTCCGGGTGGTACACGTAAGACATTTAGTTCGGTTGCCGCATCCAATATAATCAGCTTTCTGCGTGCAAGATGCTGAATATCTATAGGAAGCTTTCTGGAAACAATCCTATCGAATATTTTTTCGGTTTCTTTGTCCCGGAAAGTCTTTATCATAACCTATATTAACGCAATCCGTTATTAACGTCAAGCGTTAAGTTTATATAATGTAACTTTGAATTAGGATAATTTGGTGGTTATTTAGATTATGATAGGTTTTATGAGGTGGTTATAACGTTTCGGCTAAGCTGCGTGTCTGATGCGTTTCAAGTTTGCACGGCCTTTTCGGATAGCCGCAAGATACTTCACGGTTTGCCGCGGCGACTTGTCCCGGCGTCTTGTCGCGGCGAAGCTCGACTGAGCGAAGACGGAAGTTCGCAAGAACGAAGCCGGGCCTGTTACGGCATAGTTAAGCTTTGCTTGACGACGCCGGATCAGCTCCACTGGGCCGTTATGCATCCATCATAATTATTTAAAGTGAAGTTTTTGAAAGTTAGGACTTGCAAAGTATAAAATTAATGTGTATGTTTATCCAAAACAATACACATAGGAGAAAATCATGCGAACCAATATCGTTATTGATGATAACCTGATGGCTGAAGCCATAAAGCTGAGCCAACTGAAAACCAAGAAGGCTGTAGTTGAAACCGGATTACGCTTGCTAATCCAGATCAAGAAACAGGAGCGCATCAAAAGCTTGCGCGGCAAACTAAATTGGGATAGCGACCTTGAAACAATGAGGCTGGATCAATGATACTGGTCGACTCATCCGTATGGATCGATTATTTCAACGGGCTTAAAACATGGCAGACGAATCTGCTGGATAATCTTCTCTCAGATGTACCCATCATTGTCGGCGATCTAATTCTGGCAGAAATTTTACAAGGATTTCGATCAGATGATGATTATGAATCAGCAAAATCTTACTTGAGTGATCTTCCTTTCCGCCAGATGGGGGGATATCAGGTCGCTGTACAGAGTGCCCAAAACTACAGGATACTCAGGAAAAAAGGTGTAACAGTTCGTAAAACGATTGATGTTATCATCGGCACCTTTTGTATTATGGAAGGATTTCCATTATTGCATGATGACCGCGACTTTGATCCCATGGTATCCCATCTTTCATTAAAGATCCTATCCCCTGAATAAAGATTGAAACCTTATTTCTCCAATTTTATCATAAGCATAATGTTTCGGCTAAGCTGTGTGCCACATGAGCTTCGATCATGCACGGCCTTTTCAGGAAGGCCCAGGGTTACACCACGGCAGCTTCAGCCGGTTGTTAGATTATTTTATTTTCTTGAATGAATGATCATACTTACTGATTAATCCTATGATTCTATCTGGGCCAATGATCAGTATTATAGAAATAACCAGCTTTAATGCAGGACCAATAAGAATAGTCCATCTTTGCTGCTGGTTTCTCAAATGTTTGGGTATTTCATCAATTCGACTATAATATAATCGAACATCTATTGATAACTGAATAAGATGAGGCAAGGCCTGTGCAAAAATAAAGATTCCTAAAACGAGAAAGGCTATGCGAGCAGTTTTCTCATAATCAGTTATACGAAAACGACTAGTTCTTGGTGCAAAAGTAAACAGTATTGAACCTGAAATCAGATAAATGATAGGCCCAACCATAAAATAGAATTCACGATTAACATTGTGAGACGATACCGTTATAATGCCTGGAAGCGAGGCTAACCCAAGAACAAAAAAATAAATTCCTAACAACCTCAAGCATAGTATGACAAATTTGTTTTTTACCATTTTAGATTAATCTAACTAGTTAGTGAGTTGCATTTTTGCGTGCATATTGGGTAAACGTTGCAAAAATGCGGTTATATTAATAAATTGTTGCATTTCGATTGGTGTGTATATACATATATTTTATACTGAAAACCGGTCACTTTTCAAATTTATTTAAGATGGTTAAGTCGCCTAAAAAATTGCTGGACCAGGTTCGTGACCGCATCCGGCTCAAGCATTATTCCATTCGTACCGGGCGGAGCTACACTTCGTGGATTAAAAGGTTCATCCTGTTTCACAATAAAAAGCACCCCAAGGACATGGGTGTTGCCGAGATCGAAGAATTTCTGACCCACCTGGCGGTCAGAAGAAAAGTCGCCCAATCCACCCAAAACCAAGCGCTCAACGCCATCATTTTTCTTTACCGGGAAATCCTGGGCATTGAATTAAAGGAGCCGATCAATGCCATCCGTGCCAAAAAGCCGCTGCGGCTGCCGGTGGTGCTTACCAAAGCGGAGGTTTCTAAATTAATCAATACCCTGTCCGGCACCCAGAAAATCATCGGCATGCTGCTGTATGGCGCGGGACTGCGGCTGATGGAATGCATCCGGCTGCGGGTCAAAGACATTGATTTTAAGAGAAACCAAATTGTGGTTCGGCAGGTAAAAGGCGACAAGGACCGCATCACCCTGTTGCCCCAGGGAGTAAAAGAAGATCTGCAGCTGCATTTAGACCGCGTACAACTGCTGCACAACGATGACCTGGCCCGGGGCTACGGAAAAGTATTCATGCCCCATGCGCTGGAAAGAAAATTCAAAAACGAGGGCCGGCAATGGATCTGGCAGTATGTCTTCCCATCCAAGAGCATTTCAAAAGACCCGCGTACGGGTATAAAACGCCGGCCGCATATCCACGCCAGCTCCTTTCAAAGGGCGCTCAAAAGAGCCGTTCGCCTGACCCGCATCCCCAAAGCGGTCACCAGCCATGCCTTTCGCCACAGCTTTGCCACCCATCTGCTTGAAGACGGCTATGACATCAGAACCGTTCAGGAACTGCTCGGTCACAAGGATGTCAACACCACCATGATTTACACCCATGTCATGCAAAAAGGCGCAATGGCCGTCAAAAGCCCGCTCGATCGCTAGCCGCTTTAGTTAAATAGTCAAATAGTTGAGTAGTTAAATAGTTGATTGGTTAAATGGGAATCGAGCTTAAGAATGAAGGTGGTTGTATGATATGCCTGCCCGGCGTCTTGTCCTCCGAAGTTTCTTGACCGCCTTAGCCTTAGCGACGGCGGTTAACGAAGGAGGAAGCTCTATCGAATGCAGAAGCCTTTCGGCGGAGGAGAATCAGCTTCACCATCTTGCTGTGGTTTTCATTGGCTTGAATTAATTGAATCCAATTCTCTCTGAATACGCTCCGCTAAATAAATTTTCATCAATGATTGATAGGGGATATCCCGCTTATTGGCCAAAAGTTTGAGCTCTTCAAGCATAAGCTCCGGCAGACGCAACGAAATTTTTTTGGTTGATGGCTTGAGGTTGGATAAAACAGATCGTTTAGCCTTTTTCCAATCGATGTATTCAGTCGAGTCTGATTTTGACCAGAATTCTCTTTCCTGATCTTCAGACTTAAATTTCGGTATCTTCTTTTTCATAATTCTTCGTATACCTTTCTTTCTTTTCTATTCATATCTCTTGCCGAGATAACACGAATAAGGTTATTGCGAATTGTAAAAACAACAAATAAACGCCTGCCGATATCTGTTTGACCTAATGCAAAATAGCGAGCTTCTTGTTGAGAATGTTTTTTATCAGAGCCCGCTATCAGCGGTTTGTTGAAAAAAACTTGCTCACACTCGGGAGCCGAAACACCATGTTTTTCCCAGTTTTTTAATAAGTTGCCTTTGTCCCAGTGAAATCCTGTACAGCGTGATATGATATCTTTTTCCGCCATATTTATGTATATCCCAAATATATACATCGGTCAAGGTAAATCAAGGAATGAATTATTTTGGGAGAGTATAACGTAGACGTGCGCTGCATGCCTGATGGGATTTAAGTTATCACTGGATTTTACGAGAAGCCGCATAGGAACTGACGCTTTACCGTGCCGACTTGTCTTCCGTAGTTTAAACGAAGGAGGAAGCCTTTCGGCGAAGGCGGGCCTGCCATGGCATACTCAAACTTTGCTAGACGGAGCTGGAACAGCTCCACGGGTTTGTAGGGTTTAAATTCTCTCTTGACACTTGCCGTAATAAGCTGTACATTATTCTGTACAATAACTGGAGGTGTCATATGAAAGCTATTACATATACCGCCGCACGTCAAAATCTTGCAAAAACGATGGAAAAAGTATGCAAAGACCATGCGCCTATTATCGTTACACGTAAATCAACCGATGCGGTGGTCATCATGTCACTTGAGGACTATGAAGCCCTGGAGGAAACTGCCTACCTATTGCGTTCTCCAAAAAACACAAGGCGTCTCATAGAATCCATCGCTCAGCTCGAAGAGGGCCGGGGATCAGAAAGAGAGCTATCAGATTGAAGCTCATATTTTCAGATCATGCCTGGAATGATTACCTGCACTGGCAAAAGACCGATAAGAAAATCCTCCGGCGAATCAACACACTGATTAAAGAGATTAAACGCAACCCTTTTGAAGGAATCGGCAAACCCGAACCACTGAAACATGCCCTGTCAGGATACTGGTCCCGCCGAATAAATGATGAGCACAGAATCGTTTACAAAGTTTCCGCCGATGCCATTCTAATCGCTCAGCTCCGATACCATTATTAATTGTGCCCACCTTCTTCGATACCCAACGTTTCGGCTAAACTGCGTGCCTGATCGATTTAACTAGAAGGTATCTCAAAAATAGTAGATCACGTTCAAGGGCGCGACGTAAACCGATTCAAAAGCGGAGCATACACGATAGTATTCGAGTATTTTGAATCGGTTTACAACAAAGCCCTTGGGCGTTAGATGCATTTTTGAGATAGCTTCTAAAAATCTATCGCTTGCTATTGAAATTCCGTCTTTTTTCTTCCAGCCGCTGGTCGAGGTTTTTGAGCATTTCAATGGTCTTTTGCAGCTTCAGGTTGGATTCTTCAAGTTTGCGGGTTTTATCGCGCAGGCTGATTTCTTCGCGTCGCAATTTGTGGTTGCTGCGGGTCAAGGCGGATTTTTCCTTCTTTGATTGGGCCAGTTGCTTTTTCATCTGGCTGATCTGGCGACTTTGTGAATTCACCTCTTTTGAAAGGCGATCGATTTCTTTTAAAGACGCCAACCAGTTGAGGGTCTCGTCATCTGCTTTGGATTTTTCTAGCCGGATATAGGCCTGCAGGTGTACGAGGGCTTTTTGATAATTGCGGTTGTGGTTTTTGTGGTCCGCGTAAAGTCGCGCCAGTTTCAGATGGGCTTCTTTGGCAGCCGAAGATGTTGATTTTTTGGCAACCAGCTGATTGAGTTTGGCAATTTCGCGGCTGTATGGATCGTCTGCATCCGGCGCAGTCGTCTCTGATGCGGAAGTTTTTGTATTGGAATGGGTCGTATGGACACAACCGCCCACGCTAAATGCCAGTATCATGAAAAGAGCGACAACTGTTTTGGCCGTTAAGTGTTGCATGCGTTATCCTTTTGAGCCCCGCTTGGCATCCTGCAGGCTGATGAGTTTGCGGTCTTTTTTACCTTTACGTGAATTATCGCTGCGTTGATCCACCATGAATGTGCTGCCGGCCACTGTTTTGGCATGCTCCTTCATCTCGGCGGCCACCTCTCCATACTGGATGTGACTTTTAAATTTGCGTTTGACATTGGTCACGACGG
>JASFEV010000202.1:0-8459 GCA_050124655.1 Desulfobacterales bacterium | reverse complement strand
ATGAGAATCCGCAACAATTTGTTGGCACAATATTTCCCTGAGCTTGATCCTTTTTACAAAGCTTGTGAGCGTGAAAGCCTGGCCATTGTTGGTTGGTGTCTTGACCCGAGCAAAATTGCCGGTATGGAATTTGATAAGTTTTTTTTGATGGTCACCAGATCCAAGCGCGGCATTGCACAAAAGAAGCGCTTAGAAAAGATCCATCGGCTGGCGGTAGAATCGGTAGGGTGTCGGATGTGGCCAGCCGTAGAATTTGAAGCATCGCTTTTGGTGCAAAAGCTAAATGATGTTCGCCGGCAGTTGGATCAGATTAAAGATTTAATGGAAGATATATGCCGGCAGTTTGATCAATACCCTTTGCTGCTGACAATTCCCGGGTTCGGCCCCTATATCTGTGCCAGGGTAATAGCCTCCATAGCAAGCCCCTGGCGCTTTGACAGCGGTAAGCAACTATTAAAAATGGCCGGTTATGATTTGGGAGCCAGCCGTAGCGGACAACGCAGCGATAAAGTGGTTCCGGTCATTTCCAAAAGAGGAAACAGCGAACTTCGCTATGCTCTTTATCAAGCCGCACATATCGCATCGATTCATAACCCGGATTTTGTTGGCTATTTCACCCGAATGCTGCGCGGCAGAGAACGTGAGCGTGGAATAAAAACAAAAATGAAAGTTAAGTTGGCGGCGAAATTATTGAAAATAGCCTGGACTTTAATGAAAAAACAAGAGGTGTTTGATCCGGCTTATCTGTATCAAGGTATAGACTAAACAGTATCTCATCTTCGGCGAGAGAGCTCGCGCACGGACGTTGGGGCTTAAGACCTCGGGAGGGACAATACTGAGCCTCTCACTGAACTGTAAAATCTGGATTAGGGATGATGGGTAGCCGAAAGTAAGTCATACCGGATAAACGTAACGATCAGATGCAAGGTTCATTTGAGTGAGAGAATCGCCGAAATTTTATGTCCAATATATAAGGGGAAGTACGTCTTGAAAATCACCAACCTTGTATGTGATTGAATTTTATAAATTTTTAAAATCTACCGATTCTCTCTTGACAGGAGGATTATAGGATGTCCCTTTATTTTTTATCAATTATATCCTCTGAAAATGTCAAGACTTTTTCAGAGGGTTATCTAATTTTATCAAATGTAAAAAAATTTTATAACCCCAGTGCTTATCCCTAATTATTTTTTGGGTCTTAGGAATAAGGTTCCCCTGGCATGTTTTTCGATATCGCTGCGCTCGAGCCAGGCGGTGCGGTATTGGCCGTTAAGATACAGATCGATTTGATCTTTGTAATGGGGGCTGCCGAGCTGGCCGGATTGACCCGTGGGCAAGACATGGTGCGCCACGCTCATATTTGAAAAATCAACGATCATTCGATAGGAAGCTCCGAGGATCGCATTGTAAGGCTTTTCATAGGAGTAAAGCTTCATATTGACGGTCTGGCGGCTGCCACCGACCGAAAACGGGCCGATGTTAAACAACCGATCGAGTGGTTTAATTTTACCAAGTGGATGCTCAAATGTGAGCGTGTGCTTGTCCCCCCACCGCCAGCGGGACGGATTGTCTCCGAATTCATCCTTGAGCTGCCCGATAGTCTGCTTCACGCTGCGCGCAATGATATCCTGCTTGGTTTCCGTATCAGCGGTGTTAACGTCATCGAACCAGGCTGAGGAACCGTTTCGAATCAGGGCCCGCATCGCCCGCGGCGGGAAAACGGATGTTTTCAGATATTGCTGAAAAAGCTCTGGGCCCAACTCATCTTTGAAAATGTTTTGCAGCATATGCATAAACGTCATTTCAAACAGGCAGGCCGCGACACTGTCTTGTTCCATTTTAAAATTCCATTCCGCCAGTATCTGCCGGGCTTTTTGAAGATCCGGATCTTCAGATTCTTTTGCGAGAACCCGCACGATTTCAGGCGTCAATTCGGAAGCCAACTCACTGAAAATATCCTGCTGCATCTGTTTGACATCCTCAACAGACAGTTTTCCGGGCGTATTCAACAACTGGTGGATACGCCTGATGCGGTCGCTGGGCTCCCAGTAATGACTGATAAAATGCGGATAATTTTCTGCAGCAACTTTATTGTTGGCAGTGGCAATATAGCCCTGTGCGGGATTGATTAATTGGGGTCTGTTTTCAAAGGGGACATAGCCCTGCCACTCGTAATCGCCGCTCCATCCGGGCACGGGCAGCAGGCCATCACCCCTGGATCGGATGGGAATGGTCGCACAGCACCAGTAGCCGATGTTACCTCCTGTGTCAGCAAACACAAAATTCTGGCTGGGTAATTCCCAGTATTTCAGCGCCTCCACGACATTATTTGTATCGGTTGCTTTCGCTAAAAGATAAAAGGCTTTGGCCGACTGAAGCCCGTCGGCAAAGGCCCACTTCACCGCAATCGCCGTCGGCTCCGAACCCGCTTTGTCTTCTTTCAAAATCGGCCCGTGACGCGTCAATTTGATATCGATATGAACCGGGTCTTTGTCTTTAATCCGGATGGTCTCTTTGATGACCCGCATATCCTCCCAACGCCCCTTGTACAGGTACTGATGCGGGTTGTCCGGATTGATTTTCTCGATAAAAAAATCGACATCATCCACCATGACATTGGTAACGCCCCAGGCCACATGTCGATTGTGGCCCAGCGGTATACCGGGCGCTCCAGCTATGGCAAAGCCAGACACGTCTATCGTCGGGCAGACCATGTGAGCCTCCCACCAAACAGAGGGATTGGTCAGCATCAGGTGTGGATCGTTGGCCAAAATGGGTTTGCCGCTGGCAGATTTTGATCCGGAGACCACCCAGTTGTTGCTGGCCGCCGGAGCCGGTAAATTCACCTGCTTTTCAATGCGGCTTAATAACTTTAATATCGCATCAGTCAGTGTGGCTGATACCTGAATGCCCTCCGGGACAATTAGCGGTGAATCGGCAGGCCAGGAAGGAAAGGCCTCTTTGAATTTTGCTTCTCCGACTTTGTCGAGGATCTTGCCGGCGGTGATATCCACCCGCCAGCCCAAGCTCAAGCCCCAGTTAATGACCTTTGAAATCGCAAGGAAATCGTCAGAGCTCCAGGGCTCCGGCGTGTAGCGAAGTATTTTAAATTCGATGGGAAGACGGTCGGAATGCGTTTCAAGATACGCATTGACACCATTGGCAAAAGAATTCGTAACAAAAGCAAATTCATCTGAAAACGGTTGATTGACCCCGGCGGCTGTCATTAGCCTGAAATAGCGGTCGGTTTCCAGTAATTTTTCACCAAAAATCTCCGCCAAGCGCCCGTGACCCAGGCGCCGCTGGAACTCCATTTGCCAGAATCGATCCTGCGCCATGGCATAGCCCAGGGCAAAGTAAAGGTCGGGTTCGTTTTGGGCATAGATATGGGGCACCCCATAATTATCTCTGATAATTTCTACATCTTCCTTGATGCCGGAAACCGGAACCTGCCCGGAAATTTGCGGCAGGCTTTGCCGCACAGAGTACTGAAACCATACATAGACCGCGCCAATGCTGATCAGGATAAAACCAACTAAAATGACACCAATCCGGATGATCCATTTTTTCATAATTTATTTTTTGGGTGCACTGATATTATTGATCTAAGGAGAGCGCACATCCGCTTTTCGGCTAGATCTCAAAAATTTCAATTGGTCTAGAAACGTTTTTCAAGTCGAATTTTCCCTGCGAGGTCAATGGGAAATGATCTATGACGCGCTCAGCGGTGGCTTCTGAAAGAAAAATTTTTCCCTGGGTGGCCTGGGCCCCGATTCTGGCGGCTATATTGGTCACGATGCCCCGGGCCGTGTAGGTCCAGCGCGAACCGGTGTAGCTCTCGAATTTGGCTGCGCCCACCAAAGCGGACCCGGAATTAATGCCCATGTTAATGGTCAGCGGCTCGGAAAGTGCCTTGAACTCACTTTTGATGCGCACCGCCTCTTCCCTTATTTTGAGTGCGGCACGCACCGCCTCCAGTGCATTGAGCTGTTGGTCTTCGTTGAGAAAAAGGACCATCAAACCATCGCCGGCGGTTTCATTGACATCACCGTTGTTGGCGAAAATCGCATCCATAAACACCGAAAAACAATTTTCGATAAGTTCATTCACCTCGGTGCCCTGGAGTTGCTCGCACATTTTGGTGTAACCCTCGATATCCAGGAACAGAACCGAAACATCCTGCTCTTTGCTTTCCGGTATGACGCCGTTCGGGGATTTTTCAATCAAGCGGCTGACGGTATTGGGGACAAATTTGCTTAAATTGGCCTTGACGTCTTCCAGAATTTCGACTTTTCTCAGGGCCTTTTTGAGTTCGTCGAGGGTTTGTTGGAGCTGCTCATTTTTGGCCACCAATTCTTCATTCAGATTTTTGATCTCTTCAAAGGATCGCGCATTTTTAAGCGCAACCACCAGGTTGTTGACCAGCGTATCCAGCAGTTCCCGATCGTCTTCATTAAACGCTTCTTTTATCAATTTTTCGCCCAAGCCTAAGAGCGCCAGGCATTCGTATTCAACCCGGAACGGGAGTGAAAAGGCGATACTATCCGGAAAAAATCCTGAATTTTGTGATTTCAACTCGCCGTCCGTCCAGACTGTCAGGCCTCTTTGAGAAAGAAGGTCGATGACATTTTCCTGCAGGGCGTCCACCTCGCCATCCTGCATCCCGATGGATACCAGCTGGCTGATATCTTTTGATGACGCATCCAGCAGGATGATAAAGCCCTGCATGACGCCGAAATTGCCCATGGTCATCAGCAGGAAGTTTCGCAGGATCGTTTCGGTTTCAACGCTGCCGTAGATATCCTTGCTGACATCGTAAAGGGTTTTGAGGTGAAAAACCCGGCGATCCAGCTCCGCCTGGACATGCTCGGCTTCTTTGAGGGAGGCTTTTAGCTGTTCTATTTCTTCCATATTGGTCATGGCGCTCTTTACTTCTTCACCGCATGTGGTTTAGAGGTTGAATGGTTAACTGGTTATCAGTTAAATAGTCAAAGGATTTTATCGATTCTATTTAAACTACTAAACGAATCAGCCACCTGACCATTTAACGAATTGACCATTTAACCAATTAACTACTCAACCAATTAACCAATCAACCATCAATCCCCTAATGATGCATGGATTTGATGATTGTCTTGAAATGGATCTTTAATTCCTGGCGGGTCTCTTTGAGCCGATCCAGGAAGTGCTTTGCCAAATTGGATAAAATCACGTTTCCCAGTTCAACATCTGCTCTTATCATCTGTTCGAGATGGGTCTTTTGGATGCACAATAGCGTGCCATCTTCGGCACAGCGCGCTGAAAGGCTGTATTGGTGCGGCGGAACCATTGTCGAGGTCCCGAAACAGTTCCCCGGTTCTCTGACAATGGTAATCGGAAGTTCAACCTCATCAACGGAGGTGAGCAACTCTACCGCGCCATCTTTGAGAATATACATCTGTACGGCGGCATCACCTTCATGGAAAAGCCATTGCTCCGCTTGCATGGGGGCTTCGCTGCCGAACGTGCGCAGATGGTCAAGTTGAGATTCAGATAGGCCTTGAAAAAGGTAGCAAGAAGATAACCGCATGGAACCTCCTTCAGGCTAAACTGTTATAGGGAGATTAAAGAAGACCGAGGGATATTAAAATTAGTGTACGAATTTTAACGGGTGAGATTCGTATTTAACGGCAAGTGCCCTTTGGCAATAAAATCCGCAATCCATTGAAGATGTCATCAGACCCTATGGGATTAATCCCCCCCGGCCATTTGCTCCAATGCCGCCTCTACGGTGTCGTAGATCTTGGCAAACTTGGTGATGCCCACCATGTTGAATATTTTTTTGAAATGACTCGAAAGACCCGTAATGCCGGCCTGCTGTTTGTTCTTTTTCGTTTCGGCCAGAATCTGAATGAGCAAAGCAATGCCGCCGCTGTTGATGTAGACGTCTTTTGTAAATCTAAACAGAATTTTACCGGCATTCAGATCGATTGCTTTGGTGTAAGCGTCGTTGAGAAAGGGTTCGGAGAGTGCGGTCACGTCACCCCTGATGTCAAACAGGGTAATATCTCCGATCGTTTCCAGTGCGATTTCAGTTGGTTGTTCCACCGGATGCCTGTCTCTTTCCCGGCGAAAGCCGTTTATCCGTTAGTTTGATTACCATTTTCACAGTATGACCGTCTGCAGTCAATTTGTTGAATTCGACCTCGTCCACCAGCTGCTTTATCAGATACGTGCCCAGACCTTTGGGCGGCTTTAGATTTTCTATCCTTCGCATGACCGTTGTGTCTTTGGGAATCCGGGGGATGCCTTTTCCATTATCCTTAACCGAAACACTGAAGCGGTCATCTTTAAAATTCATGGTCACCAGTACTCTGGGATTCGGATGGCCCTTGTTGCCATGTTCAATGGCGTTGAGGCAGGCCTCGGCTACAGCCGTTTTTAAATCCTCGATACGATCCTGAGCAAAACCGGCCATTTTCGCAAAAGAAGCCGAGCAATCCATTGCAATCCGCTCATAACCCAGCTTGCTGGGCAAACTGACCTCAACCGTATGGCTATTGAGCTTTCTGACCATTTGCTCTTTTGCACTCATTCCGGGATCCGGTATCCTCCTTTAGACGGGTACCAAGATGGCTTCAATTGATCTACAGCAGACACTCAGAAACAGGTTCGCTATAAATAGCGGGTGGCAGGATCCCGCCGGGACATTTTAATTCTTAGGAAATGGCCTCCAGCGCATCTTCGCGGGTTGTGTAAAGTTTGGCAAATTTCGTAATGCCCACCATATTAAAGATTTTAGTGAAGTGGTCTGAAAGGCCGATAATACCGATCTGCTGATTATTTTGTTCGGTTTTGGCAAGCAACTGAATCAGTACAGAGATGCCGCCGCTGTTAATATAAATATCTCTTTCGAATTTAAGTAGAATTTTGCCAGCGCCTTGATTGTTTGCATCTGCATAGGCATCATTCAGAGAGGATTCAGACAAAATCGTTATATCCCCACGGATGTCAAGCAACGTTACATCACCGTGTTGTTCCAGTAGAATTTTGTTTGCTTGCGTCATGTTTAACCTATGACCTTAAATTGATAAAACGCGGGCTATCTATTTGGGCAATCTGATCTCCATTGTCATGGTATGCCCACCGTCAAAGCTGTGATTATATTTGACCTCATCTACCAGCTGTTGAATAATGAAGACACCCAATCCTCTGGGAGATGCATTTTCCTCGATGATCTTTTTAATACCCGGATATTTGGGAACCTCACTTACGCCGTCTCCCTGATCGGTTACCGAAATAACAACACGATCATCGCTTAGATTCATTTTGACCACCACTCTGGCCTCAAGGCGCCATTGGTTGCCGTGCTGCATGGCATTGATGCAGGCCTCGGCAACCGCACTTTTCAAATCCTCAATGCGTGCGACAGGGAATCCCCCCATTTTGGCCAGCGCAGCCGAACTGGCTATGGCAATCCGCTCATAGCCAATCTTGCTGGGAAGGTTCACTTCTATGCTATGCTTATCTGATGCTTGTATCATCGCCATGTTTGGTTATGTGAATGAATTCGGATAAGTGGGGGCATAAAATAAATATTAGAATGACCCGGAGGTGTCAAGAAAATAAAAATGGATATGGCATAGGAGCTAATAGCCCACGGATAAAGCAAAGCCAATTTTATTTGGGTGGTGTATCGGATTTAAATCCCCGCGAAGAATAATCGACGAGGTTGCCATCGGATTTTTCGACGACAATAAATGCTTCGAGGTCGGCCAACTGATCAACCAGGCGGATACCTTTTTCAGCCCCCATGACCATTAGCGCGGTGGCCAGCCCATCTGCCAGTGTACAGTTGTCTGCAATGATGGAAACACTGACAACACCGTTGGAAACCGGATACCCGGTGCGTGGATCGATCACATGCGAGTAGCGCACGCCATCGCGTTCAAAGAAATTGCGGTAATCACCGCTGGTGGCAAAGGCCTGATTGGTAATCGACACGACCTTATAAACCTCATTAAATGCTGCTTCTGTAGCAGGTCGATTGATACCCACCCGCCATGGTTGGCCGTCTGGACGAAGCCCGGCCGCGAAAATCTCACCGCCGATTTCAACCAGATAATTTTTGAATCCGTTGGCGCCAATCAATCGGGAAACCATATCCACCGCATAGCCTTTGGCAATGGCATTTAAATCCAGCGTGACCGTGGCCAGATTCTTCACTAAAAAGTTCGGCTCTACAATTTGAATGTGCTCGAATCCGACCTGGGGCAAAAGGGCCTTAATGGCGTCGCTCGACGGCATCTGATGTTCGCGACGGGTCGGCCCGAAACTCCATAAATCAACTAAAGGACTGACGGTCCCGTCCCAGGCACCTTCGGAGAGCCGGTGGATTTCGCGAGCCACCCGCATCACCTGTATGAAATCATCGGATACATGAAATTTTTCACCCGCCCGGTTCAAGGCATTAAAGCGGC
>JASFEV010000201.1:0-8543 GCA_050124655.1 Desulfobacterales bacterium | reverse complement strand
TAAACAACCTTACCCATTGAGACGGGATCAAAACGGTGTGTTGAAACCAACCAAACCATAATCTCATTACAAACCTAAAGGGGACATCCTATTCGGTTAATGATGTTGGAATACAAATATTATCCAAAACTAATCGAGGATGTCCTCTCTTTCTTTTTGATAACCCAATGACGAAAGAACAATCCACTTGATATTCAAGACACAGAGTGAATATCTGCTATTTATCACAGGTTTAAATGCTGTATTGAAACCTGAAATACTCCATTTTAAACCTGGATCCTCAATAATTTGAGATTATATTTCAGCTCTTACCTAAATTTATGAAATTAACTTCATGTTTATTTATTGTTTTATAGATGCCCAAAACCTAACATATTGTAAATATATGAATTTTACACTTAGATTGATTGGAATAAATATTGCATTTAAATAATTTTACAATTTTTACGATATAAAAAAATGTTAACATCTCATATTCTTCTTGTTTTTAGTAAGTGCGAATTTACCTCTAAGGAATTAGAAAAAGAACCACATTTCAAATAATTAATCCCGCCATTTTACTACCTTAGCGTTCTAAATTTAGTAGGGTGCTCAGATTTTACTGCAACGACATTTCTAAAAGTGTTTTTGTATAGGCTTTGTTTAATCTTTTTGCAGATTAAAACAAAGAAAAAGAAATAATATCTGACAACTTTTTTGGGATTAATTATAGACGAAAGAGCAGCATTATGCAGAAAAAACAACAAAGACATACAGAGGATAATCGCCCTGAAAATGATACTTCTGTGATAGAGGAAGAGAAGGTTTTAATTCTTCCGAACACCTGTGCCAAGCGGAATGTAGATCAAACAATTAGCTCTCCTGAACGATATGTAAGCTGGTACCAATACAACACGAAGAATATAGACAAATATCTTACACTTTGCCCCCATTGTAAAAAGCCAACGCTATCAGCATTTAAAAGAGCTGTTATGGACAGCGCCCTCGATTACCTTAATGGTAAACGCATGTTCAGGCAATATTCAATGAGTAAGGGAAATGTCTTTTCACCTATTATTTTTCTGCTTGTAATCGGTACTGTGATTTACTTTTTATTAAATTACATTTAACCTTCGATTGAATTGAGCGGATTTATTCGAACAATTGCAAGGGATTTTTTCTTTATTAGAGAAATTATTCTGACATATTCTTTCTAAAAATTAGGATAAATCGAGATTTTATGTCACCCAGCTTCAACACTACTATAAAAACCATATGATGACTCAACTCATCAAGGGTTAATTTTTTTTATGGAGGTTTGAGGTGGCTAAAAGCAGGCTTCTCGGATGTTCGTGCGTTTGTTTTGGACCGTTTACCATATAATAGAAAAGCGGAATCGATAAAAACAACGGCATCACGAGAAGCCGAAACAACTCCAAATGGCAGATGCCATGGTGGCCTGTCATAAAAATCGTTTTGCTATTCAAGGAGCATTAATTTACAAATTATGGATTCAGCTTTGGCTATATTTTATTTAACACTACAATAGATTATTTCACATAAGATACCTTTTGAAATCCTTCATAAGAATCCCCCAAATTTGTGCTTGTAATTCGGTCACAATAAATCAATAAATAATCTTGGATGTCAGACCTATCGCCGAGAAAAATGGGTATTCTGCCATATGGCAAAAAAATATTCATGAAAGAACGAAGATACGATATTGATTGGGTGAGGGTGGTGGCGACGCTGGCTGTCTTTGTCTTTCACAGCGGCCTTTTTTTCGATAAGTTGGACTGGCACCTGAAAAATGCCCAGCAGAGCCTCTTTCTAACCGTGTTCGTCGCTTTCCTCGATCTGTGGATGATGCCTCTTTTGTTCCTGCTTTCGGGACTGGGAGCCTGGTACTCGTTAAAGTTCAGGAGCAGCGGGCAGTATCTGCTTGAGCGGATCAAGCGGCTGCTGATCCCACTATACACGGTGGGCGCATTTATCCTATTGCCACCCCAGTTTTACTTTGAGCTCGTTACCCATGCGACCCAAAAAGAAGTATTCAAAAACACCCGACCAGCGCCCGGCAAGGACTTCCGCCTAATTGTCAGGCGACAGGAGCTGTAAGGATCAAAGAAATGAAAATCCCGCAACCCATCTCCGGCGGCCTGATGCTGTCCTATAAATGCCCGGCTGAGTGCCGGCATTGCATGTATGCCTGCTCGCCGCAATGGGCAGGTGATTGGATCACCGTCGACCGGTTGGAACGATATCTGCCGCAGCTGGCCGAAGTGATCGAACCCAGTCCCTACGGCCCGCAACACATGAGCCTGAACCACGGCTTGCATTTTTCCGGCGGGGAGCCTTTTTTGAACTTCAAGCTGTTGCGCGAGGCCGTCGAAATTGCCGAAACCCTCAAGATCCCATCTACCTTTGTCGAAACCAATTGCTACTGGTGCAAAACCGATGAATTGACCTTCGAACGCCTCCAGACCCTCAAGGAAAAGGGCTTAAAAGGGATTATGATCTCGGTCAATCCGTTTTATACGGAATACGTCCCTTTTGAAAGGACCGACCGCTGCATCCGCATCAGCCAGGCCGTCTTCGGGCCAAATGTGATGATCTACCAGTTGGAATACTATCATTTGTTCAAGCAGCTGGGCGTCACCGGCAGGCTCTCTATTGATGAATATCTAAATCTGACGCGGGAAGAATCCGTATCCGACCGGGTGGAGCTCTTCTTAATGGGGCGCGCGGCAGAAAAGCTCAAAGGCCTTTATCCCGGCGATGCGGCCAAACGGTTTTTCAGCACCCCCTGTCTGCCGGATTTTCTGCGCAGCTGGCACAATCATTTCGACAATTACGGCAATTTCATGCCCGGCTATTGCGGCGGGATTTCATTGGGCAGCTGGTTTAAGCTGGATCAACTCTTGCAGGATGGGATCGACCTTCAAAACCGCCCGGTCCTCAAATTTCTGGTCAATCAAGACATGCAGGGGCTTTTCAACTTTGCCGCAGAAAGGGGCTACCACGAACTCAGCGACGGTTACGTATCCAAATGTCATTTGTGTCTGGATATTCGAAAATTTCTGGCTCCCACCGGCGACTATCCCGAACTCAGTCCCATCCAATTTTACGAGCAATTGAAATAAACTAGATTCCTGCATTTTTTACCGTGCACCTGTTTTTATGAACCCTGAACCTTGACACATTGAACCTGCAAGTTTAAATGTCAAAAGTTCACAGAAGCCCCTTATCCCAGGCAGTTAGAAAGAAAAAGACGGATAACAAAAATTAGTCGGAGGTAATTCAATATGGGTGACATTTTTATCAGCTACGCTCGTTCAGACAGAGAAAAGGCGCGATTATTTGCTGAGACACTGCAGCAGGAAGGCTTATCTATATGGTGGGATCCGGAAATTCCACCGGGTCAAACATTTGATTCGGTCATCGAGGAAGCAATCGACAGCGCCAAATGCGTTATCGTCCTTTGGTCAGAAAACTCGGTGCGGTCGGACTGGGTAAAAACAGAGGCAGCTGAGGGCAAACGAAGAAATATCCTTATCCCTGTACTGTTAGATGAAGTCAAGATTCCACTTGAGTTCAGGCGAATCCAAACTGCAGACCTTATGAACTGGAAAGGGGAGCGTGCGAGTCGAGAATATCAAAAATTGTTGATTGCAATCCAGGATATTCTGGGAAAAAAATTGGCATCAACTGATGTTCATAAGCCTGATCAGGAAAAAATTCCTGGGGAACCCGATGAATCCTTTACATTAAGTGCAGATTATATTGCGCAAAGGGTCAAGGTCATCGTCGCAAAACAATTCAATATAAATCCGAATACGGTTAAGAATAATACATCCTATACTGATAATTTAGGCGCGGACGATCTCGATTCAATTGAAATATGCATGGCTGTCGAAAAGGAGTTTGACACCGAGATCCCGGATGAGGAATGGGATCTCCTTGCGAATTCAACAGTTGGTCGTACGATAGAGTATATGGTGAAGAGATTAAATATCAGCAGATAGGGTCAAACCTTGAATTGTGCAGGAACATTGTAATCAACAGCAAATGTTTTATATTATATATAGATATGTAAGGCTAACAAACAACATGTGGGTGTATCATGAAACTAAAGGAATGTGGCTGTGGCTGTATCGCACAAGTCACCTGTAAAATTAATGATCATCAGGCATTTTCGATCGGTTGTACGGTTTGTGACAACAAAACCCCTGTATGCGAGACCCTTTCAGTAGCGATTTTACTGTGGAATCAATTGTATTACCATGCATTGCCCCCTTTTGAAGCTGAACCTGCCTAAAAGTGATTTCAAAACCCCATCTGATTCATTAGTTGATTGGTATATTAGTTAACTGGATGATTGGTTATAGGAGTGAACTCCATCGCGAAGCGATGATAGTTTTTGTCCGACCAGCTTTCCCGAGGAAGGCTATGCCTTATCGCGAGGCGCCTGCCGCAGCGTCTTGTCCCAGGGACTTGCCGCGGCGTACCTGGCTCAAGCGAAGCCGTATCAGCCTCGCGGCACTGGTTTTTACCATTTAACGAATCAATTTACCCTGTTAAATTGTTTCGAAGAAACAAAGCCTGCCCCGCTTGCCCCGTAGCTCCGGAAGATGGTACCGGGGTTAAACAGCTCACCAGAGATTAGCGCAGCGGGTTTAACCGGGGAGCTGGCGCCGCAGGCGCCTCTATTCCCCAAGAGACAGCACATGACCGATTCGAAAGACATCATCCGGCGGATCGTTGCGCCAGATCAAATTGACGTGTGCCAAGGTGAAGGCAAGGGGCTGCCAGGTGGCCTGCAGGTTAACGCAGAATGTATGGGCCTCCTGGCTGCGGAACTGGCCCACGCTGAGGTGGGGTGTAAACCCGCCGGCAAAACGGGTTACGTCATCGCAATCGGGCACTGTTTCCAGCAGTGCTTTTTGGAGGTCTTTGAGTGCATTGGCAGGCTCGGGGATCAGATAGAGGGTGGCCTTGCGGCGCGTGTGAATCAAAAGATCGAAACGGTTCAATTTGACCTCAAACGGCTCCACAGAACGGCAGACCCGGGTCAGAAGCGGCGCTACCTGCTCAAAGGCCGCGACCGGCCGGAAGGGATAGAGGAGTGTGATGTGCGGCATCCAGCGCCGATAGTGCCGGTCGTGCTGTTTGCGCAGCCGTTGGATCGGTCCCCAGAGGTGATCGGGCGGAATGGCCACAACCGCAGTTTTATAGGACTTGGCGGTGTTTTGGGGCGAAGATCTTTGCTCATGGGGCAGTAAACCACGACGACTGCGCAAGGTCGTCAGCCGGGTTTTTTCCATTTTAAATTTTTCTCTGCGACCACGCTGCAACGCCTTGCGGCGCTTGAGGTCACCATATTTGCCGAATCTTCCGCCCATGATACGTCAATGGCCCGCTTTGAAGTCTAAAGTCCTGCTAATAGGCTCGGGCCACGCTAACTATATGATTTATATATGAATCGGCACAAAATCAAGTCGTTTTTTAACCTTAGAAGCGCAATTTTGGACCCGAATCGGCAGTAACTTGCCATGGTCCGATCCCATTTTCATAATCCCTTTGGCTTGGTCTAACAACGTCGTCATAGGGATTAGGCACAAGGTTTATAATGTCTGGCCATCTCGTCTAAGATTTCCCATGCCAATCTACATGATAGCAGGTACATACAAAGTATAATGAAATATTTATAGATTTTAGATCTATTTGCACGTTCAGCGTTTTCCTGCGTGTATACATAGATAATCCAGGCTAATGTTGGAATCGCTATCGCAAAAAGGGCAACGTATGTCAGGTAGCTGGCCGAATTGCAAAGACCCATTGGTACTTTGCAGTTCTGGTCGCACAATATATAGAAAATGTTAAGAACTGCTCTCCAAATAACGGCACACGTAACCAAAAATCCAATTAATAAGAAACTTAATTTGGTCGCTTGAGCGCGCCTATCAATATCTGTGAAATGTAACACGGCCCAATAAAGTGGGACAACAAGCAAAACACCAATGATGTACCAGACCAGAAATAGGTCATAGTTCCACAATGCTAAAGTAAGTTTTTTAAGCGAGCTGAATAGGAAAAGAACGATAACAATAAGTAAAAATGAAATGCCAATTAAGGCAATCCATTTTATCCGTTGTAGTTTTTGGCTGATAGTAGTTTCTTCCTTTGCGCTCTGCTCCAATACCTTGCGCTTCTGCTCTTCCTCTGCTTCCTTTCGTCTGCGTTTTTTCTCCTCTACCTCTTTTAGCTTTTGTTCCCTTTCGACATCCCCAGGTTCACGCTCCTCAAAATCAATCTTTGGTTTTCCGATGATATTTTCGACGTCAGTGACTAGTTTCTGAAATCCAGGGAAATTTTCTGAACCGCCCCAATTAGTAAGAAATATCGTTTGTGTGCTACGAAAATCATATGGTGGTTCGACGTTAGGTTCGATACTCACGGGGACCAAAATATTTCGTTTCAATGCATCACGGGCCTCACCTTTAACGTATTTAGACTTTACAGAAGTCTGAGTCCAAATGACGATGACGCATTTTGCTTTAGCAATTTCTTCCGCAATAACCTCATCAAAATCTTTACCTGCGGGTATAATTGGGTCCCACCACACTTGCCAGCCGATTTTTTTTAGAGCATTCGCAATAGGTTCTACTTCGGATTTGTCTTTTTTGGCATAGCTTATGAAAATGTCGGCCATCGCATTTAAACCATTAGGATGTGTTAATCATAAGTTAAGGATTGATACTTAGTCTGTAACGCGCATTCAGCATTGCTTTCGCCATCAGCTTTTATCAACAAAAAAGCCAAGCCACCATAAGGCAACTCGGCTCGATTTTTTAAAGACAGATGGCATACTGTCACCCAAAACAGATGCGTTGGTCTTTATTTTAAACCCTCATATCTTTGAGATTTAAATGGTATCTAAAGAAAATTCTAAAATCAATGCTAAATATTATCAGGGACGTCTATGAAATTATAACTTTCTTGCCGCCGCTCCGGACCATTGCTTGCCGCGGCGTCTTGTCCGGCGTAGTTTCTTGACCGCCACAGCTTCCTGACCTCCGTAGTTTAAACGAAGGGGAAGCTTTCCAGAGCGAAGTCCCAAGCGCGACAATGCGAAGCCGGGAAACCCGAACCTTCTTTACATGAGAGCTAAAAACATATAATTTTATGTGCGTCCCCCTACTTTCCATTAAAACTGCTCCGGAGGTCTTATGCCACATTTACAATTTGAAATTAACCAAAACATCACTGACGAGGCTAAAATTTCTATTGCTGAACAAGCTAGGCAACTTTTTTCAGATGTGATGGACACGGGAACCGACCACATCAGCATTTCGATCCGTGAATTTGATACCTACAATTTGTCGATCGGTCGGGTTAAAGAGCCGCAAAAAGGGGTTGCCCTGGTCAATGCGGATATCAGGGAGGGGCGAACCATGGAGCAGCGCAGGTCCCTGGCTTTAGGATTCATGGACCTGCTATACAGGATTTTAGACATTCCCAGAGAACATATGTATGTCACACTCACCGAGCACAAGGGTGAGGATTTTCACCTGCATGAACGATATCTGGCAAATTGGCAGACGGGAGAAGATCCGCTTGCCGATTAATCGGTCAATTATAAAGATCTGACCCCGCATTTTCATATGCTTTAAGCTTCGAGCTTAATGATCTGTTGATAACCTTGGGCCTTGCTTGCCGCGGCCTGCGGTTTAAAAATTCAATGAATTCTTCGAATCAACTATGAGCTATGAGCTATGAGCTACCAGCTATGAGCTATTATTAATCTGATTCTTAAATTCACTTGACAAGTGTTCGTGCTTTGAAATACTAAATTACTAAAATCGTTCGGTTCTGAAGTCCAATCTCACTCTGAATCTCTCTATTGGTTTCTCAGTTCTTTTGAGACCCTTGTTTTTCGTCTGGTCTTTCTTCCTCCAACTCCCTGCTAAATTGCTACCGGTTTCCATCAGGCTTTAACGTATCGCCCTGGTAAATAATCGGGAAAATTCAATGGAGAAACCCCTCAAATTGTGCATGCCCGACTCCTGACAGGAACATCCGATCCTGCCAGGAAAGAGATGCGAAATTCTGCTATCGCACGGGTGGCATCCGTTCAATTTATCCGGGTGGATCATGCGCATTGCAGCGAAAAGGCTAATTAAGAAGGTCACCTTACTCACCATTATATCGCTAACCCGCAAAGGAGGACAGTCATGAAACTAAGAAATTGGCTTTTTACTGGCTTTATGATCACCATGCTGGTGTGCGGGACACTGGCAGGTTCGCCGGTTTGGGGAGGAAGGATGGCCGAGCCATCTGCTTCCATAGAAAATATGGCCTATCCTTTGCCGAATAAACCGTCATTTGCCGTCTTGCCTTTTAATAACACCAGCGGCGAGGCGGAGCCGAAATACATTTGTGATGGTTTTACCAATTCGCTATTTGATGTCCTTTCAGATACAACAAGCGTGTTTGTGATCCATCCGATGTCGACATCAAAATATGTTGGTAAACCATATACCACAAAGCAAGTCGCCGAAGAA
>JASFEV010000200.1:0-8619 GCA_050124655.1 Desulfobacterales bacterium | reverse complement strand
TATCTATTTGATCCTGATGGTGGAAGTCAGCCAGATTACACCGCCGGTCGGTTTCAACCTCTTCGTTATTCAGGGCCTGACGGACGAGCCGATCATACAGGTGGCCAAGTACGCCTTACCGTTTTTCTTTTTGATGCTCCTGACAACGGCCATTCTGACGATCTTTCCGAAAATCGCCCTGTTTCTTCCGAATTTGATGACCATTAAATAGGCCTCCTTCAGGATCAAAGCGCTGGTGTTCGAAAGGAGACATGACAGTGAAAAGAATTGATCTTAACTGCGACATGGGAGAGAGCTTTGGTGCCTATAAACTAGGCATGGATGAGGCGGTCATTCAATACATCACTTCCGCCAATATTGCCTGCGCCTGGCATGCCGGAGATCCGGCGGTGATGAATCACACGGTCGCCATGGCCGTTGAGCATGGCGTGGGGGTGGGTGCTCATCCGGGGTATCCTGATTTACTGGGTTTCGGCCGCCGCAACCTGGATTGCACCATGGAAGAGCTCCGCAATTATGTGATTTATCAGGTCGGCGCTCTGCAAGCCTTTTGCAGCGCCCACCGAACCCGCCTGCAGCATGTCAAACCGCATGGTGCATTGTATTTGACGGCCGTTGAAAATGAAGACGTTGCGCGCGCCGTGGCCGAGGCCATCGTGCGGGTCAATCCAAATCTGCTCTATGTGGCGCTGGCCGGTGCCAAAGGAGAACTGATGACGCGCATCGGTCAAGAAGTGGGGCTTAAAGTGGTTTATGAAGCATTTCCGGACCGGGCTTACAGCGCCGCAGGCACCCTGGTGTCCAGACGTCTACCCGGCGCGGTCATCAAGGATCCCCAGGCGGTTTCGGAAAGAGCGTTGCGTATGGTTCAAGAAGGGGTTGTCATCGCAGCCGACGGGACGACCATTCCGCTTGAAGCCCAAACACTGTGTGTGCACGGTGATAATCCCAAAGCGGTAGACCTTGTCCGCAGTATTCGTGAGACGCTCGAAGCCGATGGGGTGGCGGTCACACCCATGGGAAAGGAATCATAGCCGCTATGCAAAACGGCCTATTTGAAAAAGCGCGTTTTCGCACGGCAGGGGATCGCGGTCTTCTGGTAGAATACGGTGATCTCATCGATCCGGCTGTCAACAACAAGGTCAGGTCCATGGCCATTGTTATGGAAGACGACCCGCTCAAAGGGGTGATCGAAACCATTCCAACTTACCGCTCTTTGCTCATTATCTACGATCCGGGGATGACCCATCCCGTCGAGCTTGAGAAAATGCTCGAAAAATTGGAAGCCCGGCTCGGTGAGATAAAGATTCCGCCACCCCGCACGGTCGAAATCCCCGTCTGTTATGGCAGTGATTTCGGGCCTGACATAGAGACGGTTGCGGATACCAACCAGCTGACGGTTGCGCAGGTCATTGAATTGCATTCCGAACCGGAATACCTGATCTACATGGTGGGGTTCACACCGGGCTTCCCATTTATGGGGGGGCTTTCCGAAAAGCTGCACACGCCCCGCTTGGAGACCCCCCGCACTCTTGTACCGGAAGGGTCGGTGGGAATTGCCAACAATCAGACCGGCATCTATCCTGTAGCCAGTCCCGGTGGCTGGCAACTCATTGGCCGGACTCCGGTTAAGTTGTTTGCCCCGGGGCGTAAAAACCCGTTTCTCTATCAGGCGGGCGATCGCATCAAATTCAAACCCATCTCCGCCGCAGAATACACACATCTGGTTGAAAAGGAGGCCGAATAATGGATGTATTTTCGGTACTGACACCGGGCGGCTATACTACGATTCAGGACGAAGGGCGTTTCGGTTACCAGCAAATGGGTATTCCCGTATCCGGTGTTTTGGATGCATTTGCTTTCCATAGCGCCAATTTGCTGGTTGCCAATGCCAAAAATAGTGCGGTTATGGAGATCACCGTCATGGGTCCGCGCCTTGAAATTTTGTTACCGGCCGATCTGGCGGTGACCGGCGCCGATATTAAAATGACATTGAATGATCAACCCATAGAAACCTGGACCTCGTTTAGCGTCAAACCGGGCGATATCCTGGATGTTCAACAGGTAAAGAGCGGCTGCCGGGCCTATCTGGCTGTAAGCGGCGGCATCGATGTTCCCCAAGTGATGGGCAGCCGCTCCACCTATGTGGGTGCAAACATCGGCGGCTACCAGGGGCGATTGCTGAAAGCCGGGGATATCATTAAATGCGGCCAGGGCAGACGCCTGGCCGACAGACGGCAAATACCGGCAGATCTGATACCGGCATATCCGCCGGAGATCACCATCCGCGCCATCCCCGGGCCACAGGATGATTTTTTCCAGGAAGGCCTTGAGGTTATATTTCAATCGGATTTTATGGTCAGCACAAAAGCCGACCGCATGGGGTACCGGCTCCAGGGGCCAAAGATCAAAATCCGTGAGGGCATGCCCAAAAGCATCATATCGGAGCCCACCATGCCGGGCGGCGTTCAAATTCCGGCCGACGAGCAGCCCATTATTTTAATGGTTGAGCAAACAGTGGGCGGTTATACCAAAATCGTAACCGTCATATCAGTGGATCTTCCCAAAGTTGCGCAGGCCACTCCCGGAGACACCATCCGTTTTGAAAAGGTTTCTCTTGAAACAGCGCATGCCCTCTATCAGGAACAGCAAAAAAAACTGCAGACGCTTGAACACCAGCTATCAAGCCAGTGAAAACATTGATAAGGGCTCGCGGTGAGGATCTAATCGCACAACCCTAATCTGAGATTCAAATTCGTTGAAGGGTCGGGAAGTTTTTTCAGCACGAACGCGGCATGAATCATCATTCCGCCTACGGCGGATGCAAACTTATGCACAAGGGCGCGTAACGAAACAACAGCAATCAAACAATCACAACCTCATCCGGAAAGCGGCCGAATTGTTCTAGTCCGTCATCCGTCACCACATGCGTGTTTTCGACACCCACCACACCTTTTTGCGGGAAGATGAGCTTGGGCTCCAGCGCCAGGGTCATGCCCGCCTGAAGCTCAAGTTTTTGACCGGCTGCCAGAAATGGATATTCATCCAGCTCGATACCCACCCCATGCCCGACAAACCGAATCCGTTCCGGGCCAACGCCCATAAAATAGTCATCGTATCCCCTGGTGCGGGTCCATTCGAAGGCCAGATCATAAATGGTGCCGCAGGGCACCCCGGGTTTGGCTTCTGTTTTAATCAGAGCCTGTAGCTCAAGCATGGCCGCATGCGCCGCCATCAAATCATCCGGCAGTTCCCCGATGGAAAAAATACGCGCATGGTCGGAATTGTAGCCGTTTAAGGCAAAGACATAGTCGACCAGCACCGGCTCGTGCCGCTGAATGGGTCGAAATCCAGGTCCCTGGGCCACCGCCGGGCTGGCGCCGATACCGCCGGTGGGAGAGGACAGGAAGCTGGGAACAGCACCGGAGGGGCCGGCCATCAGGTGTCCGTAAAACATTTCACTGCCCCAAAGGCGCATGCGGACAACCCCCTGATGGCCGCGTTTGCGTGCTTCGGCTTCAACCTGACCGGCCAGCTCGAGTTCCGTCACGCCTTCACGCAAAAGTGCCGGGATCTGTTCAGCCACGGCATCTGACAATTTGGCGGCCTGACGCATGATATCGATTTCGTAAGGCGATTTCAGTGCCCGCACCAGGCGGACGAGATGGGACACATCGACCAGCTGATGGTCGGCAAACATGCGCTGGTAATTGCGGTACAGGTTAACGGGTAAAACATCGAGCTCCATGCCGATGGTTTGCGGCAAGCGGTGGTCAAACTGACGCAGGATTTGCGGGATGGCCTTGGGAGAGGTCAGTGGCACAATGCGCGACAATGACGATTCCGCGATAGCCCGATCAAAGTTTTTATAAACCATTAAAATCGGCTCTTCGTCAAGCGGAACGAATAGATGGGCTTCCTGGATGGTGCCGCTAAAATAAAACAGGTCGGCCCGCTGAAGGAAAAGCGCCGCGTCGATTTGGTTTTCCGCGAGCTGGTTTTTAAGATGGGCGATGCGCTGGTCAATTTCCGATTTGGGGGTATTCGCGTGGGTATCGTACACAGGCTGATTCCTTTTCTGATATTGTGTATCTGTGGTTATCCTTAAAATGAATAGGTACCGTTCCGGGTCACCTTCCAGCAGCGCACGAGATGATCCGGAGCAGCCTTTATAAATTCCAGCGCGCCTTTTTGGCAGCGCTCCTCTGCCAACGGGCAGCGATCCTGAAAACTGCAACCGGCCGGCGGGTTTAACGTGTTGCTCGCCTCATCTGCCGTTGCCATCAATTCCGTGTCGCTGCTATCGGCGTCCGGGATGGCGGACAGCAGCAGATGGGTATAGGGGTGGATGGGATGATCAAAGAGCGCATCGGCGGGCGCATATTCCATAATATGTCCCTTATACATCACCGCCACCTTGTCGCACAGATAGCCGACCACATTCAAATCATGGGAGATAAACAGATAGCTCAGTTCCAGCTGGCGTTGTAAATCTTTCAACAGGTTGATAATCTGGGCCTGGATCGAGACATCCAGGGCTGAAACCGGCTCGTCACAAATAATCAATGCGGGCTCAACGCTTAAGGCGCGCGCAATGCCGATGCGTTGGCGCTGGCCGCCGCTGAATTCATGCGGATAGCGATCGCTGCTGGCCGGTGACATGCCGACCATCTTCAATAGTTTTTCAAGGCGCTGGTCCTGTTGCGCGCGGCTGTGAATGCCGGCGATCTTGAGGCCCTCGGCAATGGACTGCCCGACGGTCATGCGTGGATTTAAAGAGCCGTAGGGATCCTGAAAAATGATCTGTATTTCTTTGCGCAAGGGCTTCATTTCTTTTTCATCGAGCTGGGTAATATCCAACCCGTTAAAGAGGATTTTACCGTGATCGGCATCTAACAGCTTTAAAATCAGACGGGCCACCGTGGTTTTACCGCACCCGCTTTCTCCCACCAGACCTAAGGTTTTACCCTTTTCGATTATAAACGATACGCTTTCCACCGCCCGCACCCAGCCGGTAATTTTTTGAAAAAAGCCCCTGCGTATCGGAAAGTATTTTTTTAAGTCCTCCACCTGTAAGATGGTGTTGTTATGTGAACCCATTGCATTCATTGGATTATCTCATTCATTCATTAAAAAGGACCGGGCAGCGGGCGTGGTGCCCGTCTTCATAGTCACACATTTGTGGATATTGCTCCCGGCAGGGTTGGATGGCGTGCCGGCAGCGCGGATGAAACGGACAGCCATCGGGTTTGTAGGCCGGATTGGGGACCGTGCCCGGTATGCTGTAGAGCCGCTTTCCCCTTTTTTCGCGATTGGGCAGCGATGCCAGCAGCGCCTGGGTATAGGGATGTTTGGGTGTCTTTAAAACCGCCGCTTTTTTGCCCTGCTCGGCGATAATGCCCGCATACATGACACAGATGCGATCGGCCACTTTTGAGACCACGCCCAGATCGTGGGTAATATACAAAACCGACATGGAACGCTCTTTTTGAATGGTTTCCAGCAGGCGCAAAATCTGGGCCTGGACGGTGACATCCAGTGCGGTGGTGGGTTCGTCGGCGATGATCAGTTCCGGATCACAGGCCAGCGCCATGGCAATCATTACCCGTTGGCGCTGGCCGCCGCTCAATTGATGCGGGTAATCTCTTAAGCGTTGGGCGGGATCGGCAATGCCGACATCTTTTAGAAGCTGTTGGCTGCGCTGGATGATTTCATTCTGGGGTGCTGTCTGATGAATCTGGATGGCCTCTCCGATTTGATCGCCGATGGTAAAAACCGGATTTAAGGATGTCAGGGGCTCCTGGAAGACCATGCCGATCTGGTTGCCGCGGACTTCCTGCATCTGGTTATCATCGAGGTCCAGCAGATTTTGATCACGAAATAATATCTGACCTCCGGCAATTTCACCCGGTGGGATGGGGACCAGCCCCATGACGCTGAGTGCCGTGACGGTCTTGCCGCAGCCGGATTCGCCCACCAGACAGACCGTTTCTTCGCGGTCGACATCGAAACTGACGCCGTCCACCGCCCGGGCAACTTCATCCTCGCTGCGAAAGTATACCTTCAGCTCTTCCACGGAAAGCAATTTATTGTCATTATCACCCATGCCAAAGTGTCACTGTTTATGTTTTAGAATTTCATCCAAAATATTCCTTACAAAGCTGTCAGTTGTCCGTTGTCAGTTGTCCGTTGTGGGAACGGAAACAAACCTTATTAACAACGGACAACGGACGACAGACAACAAACAGATGATATATACCCCTTAAGCTGTGTAATGGTTTTTAGTGACTAGCTCCTCTCTCTGAGTTTGGGGTTTAAAACATCCCGCAACCCCTCTCCGAACAGATTGAACGACAGCACGACAATTAAAATAGCAATTCCGGGCACAAAAGTCAGCCAGGGAGCATCAAATATAAAACGTTTGCCGTCCGACAAAATATTGCCCCAGGTCGCATGCGGTGGTGGCACACCGAAACCGAGGAAACTCAGGCCGGCTTCGGTCAGAATGGCGGATGCAATGCCGATGGTTGCCGAAACCAGTACCGGCGCCACTGCATTGGGGATCATATGCCGGAAGATAATGCGAAAATTGTTCAGTCCCAGTGCCCGGGCGGCAGCCACAAAGTCCTGTTCTCGGAGAGATAGAAATTCGGCGCGCACAAAGCGGGTGGTGCCCATCCAACTGGTTAATCCGATAACGATCATGATGTTGTAGATGCTTGCAGGCAGCAGCGCTACAACGGTCAAGATCAAGAAAAAACTGGGAAAGCACAGCATGATGTCGACAAAGCGCATGACCACCGTATCAATTGAAATGGTCTTAAAGTACCACAAGCGTGCCGCGGCAGACCGAGGCGTACCTTTAGTTGTTTTTTTGATTCGAAGCGAAATAAAAATACAACCGCAACCGCAGATTAAAAAGGCAACTCCTGCCCATATCAGCTTGCTGATCACCAGAAAGGCACCGATGATGAGGAAAGTAACAGCCAGCAGCTGTCCGATACGAATATGGCGGCTGCCGTAGTAGCCGGCAATGCCACCCAAAAATATACCGATCAGCACCGCTATGCCGACCGCTACGAAACCGACGGTCAATGAGACCCAGGAACCCTGCAGCATGCGGGCGAAGACATCACGCCCCAGATCATCGGTGCCGAATATATAGACGCCCAGTTTGGGGATTTCATGGGGCTGTAGCCGTTCCAGGTTGGGTTTGGCCAGCGGCGGTCGCAATTTATCCTGCAAGCGGACCATGGCGGGATCTAAAACCGGGTTGTTGCCGCGTGTTAACCCAAAACCGGCTATTGCCAAAACGAAAAAAAGAATGAAAAAAACCATGCCGGCGATGGCCAGCCTGTTTTTCCTGAACAGTCGCCAGAATTCCTCAAGACGGGTCCGTTTGGGTGCCAGCGGCTCATCCAGCAGGTCATATTGCGTATCTGTGTTCATATGTTCCATTACAACCGAATTCGGGGGTCTACCACCAGGTACAAGAGGTCTGAAATAAAAGTTCCGATCAGCACCAGCACCGCGGAGACAAAGTTCAGGGTTAAAATGATCGGATAGTCGCGTGCCAGAATGGCCTCATAGGCCATTCGGCCCATACCGGGCCATGCGAATATCGATTCAATAATCACCGATCCACCGATCAGACCGGGTAAGATCAGGCCAAACATGGTCACAAACGGCAGCAGAGCGTTGCGCAGGGCATGCTTATAATGAACCTGATCGGGCGCCAATCCTTTGGCCTTGGCTGTGCGGACATAATCCTGGCCTTCGACCTCGAGCATCTGGCTGCGAACATAGCGCGACAGCACGGCAATACCGGCGGTTGCACCCAAAAGAGAGGGCAACACCAAATGCCAGATGCGGTCCATAGCTCTATTTAGCCACGTGGTGTCGCCCATGCCAAAAGTTTCCATGCCGATGACCGGCACTTGAAATTGATTGACCACAAAAATAATCAGGATATAGGCGAAAAAGAATCCGGGAATTGAAATTAACAGATAAGAGAAAAAAGTTGAGCTGCGATCGTAGATGCCGCCTCTGAAGATCGCCGATCGGATACCCACCGGAAATGAAATGGTCCAGGTCAAAATGGTGCCGACAATAAACAACGGCAGACTGTTGAGGAACCGTTCCCATATCTTTTTAAAGACCGGCTGATTGTCTTTCCAGGATATGGTCTTACCGCTGAACAGGTCGCGATAAAAATAGAGATACTGCCGGTAAAGCGGTTTGTCCAGATGAAATTCCGCGCGAAAGCGTTCAACCATTTCGCGTGTGAATTTGGGATTCAGGGGATCCACCTGACTGGGTTCGCCGGGGGCCAGATGAATAATTAAAAAAGAGACAATCGAAACAAAAAACAGCGTAATGATTTTTTGGACGATACTGCGGCCGATAAAGGAGATCATATGCTCTACCGATGTTTATGATTGCTTAAGGCGCAAATTCAGGTGCTTGTGCCAGTTTAATCCACTTGTTGAAATGAAAGGTGTAATTGCCTGTTTGGGTCGGCGTAATTTTGCGATAAACGATATTGGCCTGATCATCAAATTCTTTGATCACGATGCGTCGGTCCAGAATCGCGGTCCAGCGGCTGACAAATAGAAATGT
>JASFEV010000199.1:0-8680 GCA_050124655.1 Desulfobacterales bacterium | reverse complement strand
TAGTGGTTGTCAAAAAAACGTTCCGATTGCGGAACGCTTTTTTGCTACAACACTTATGCCGCCATCCTTTTTTTCGGAACATTAATATGACAAGCGGTATAATCAGAAGTTACTGGTGATCAGCAGCGGTATTCGCTCAGTTCATTTTGTCTGACGCGTGCAAAATTGAGGTATAAACCTTCCGGAATCCAGTATACGTGAATTTGGCAAACGCGAACGCTTTGGTTTTGTGGCCCTCAAGGCCAGCGGTTATTTTCACTCGAGGCTGTACGGCTCCCAAATTTATTTTACCTGCCCATACCGGTAATGTTTTTATGATCATGCCTGCCGGTTGTCCCCGCTTAACCTGTAAAATCCACCTTGACCTTAAACCACCAAACATAGAGAGGCGCGATGATGGCCATCCAAAAACATTATGTGATCGATACCAATGTATTGCTCGAAGACCCGAATGCACTCTCCAAACTGCGCAACGGCAATGAAAATCAAATTTATATTCCGTATCATGTTTTGCTTGAACTGAACAAATTTAAAAAAAGCCCCAAACTGGGACATATTGTTTCCCGGGTTGTCCAGTACCTAAACGATAATCCGGACCACTACAAAATCTTAAACGCCAGCGGTGTGGCCGGCGCCTATGCCGGTCTGGTGGATAATTTTATTTTGAAGGAAATTCTCAACAGCGGCCTGAAAAAGCCCATTCTGGTGACCAATGACAAAATATTTCAGCTTCAGGCGGCATTGCAGGGTGTCAAAAGTGAGATCTACAAAGAATCCGTGCCGTTTAAATCCGAAGCCGAATATTTTACCGGATTTGTCTCTGCCGAAGAAGACACCGTACCCAATGCATTCAGGTGGAACGAGCACGGCAAACCGGTTTTCTGCGGTGTCCAGGGCGAAAAACTGATCGATTACCAGCACAAAATTTGGAATCTGACGCCGCGCACCATTTTTCAAAATTTGGCGCTGGAATTAATGGTCAATCACGATATTCACATTTTATCTATCCAAAGTGATGCGGGTTATGGAAAAAGCTTTTTGGCTTTAGCCGCCGCACTCTATCTGGTGCTGCAGAAAAAGCGCTATGAGAAAATTTTCGTCATTAAACCGATGATTGAAATCGGCCAGAAACTGGGCTATCTGCCGGGGAAAGTCGAAGAAAAAATGGAGCCTTACACCCGTTACATTTCGGATCTGATGATCAAGTTGCACTATTTGCGCCCGGCCAACAAAGTTTTCAGTGTCGCTGAATCATACCCACCTCAGTTCAATCCCAAGTATTTTGAAGTCCTGCCCCTGACCTTTATCCGGGGCATGAATATTGAGAATGCAGTGGTGATTATCGACGAGATGCAGAATATGTCCAGATCTGAATGCCGCGCGCTGCTGTCCCGAATGAGTGACGGGGTCAAGTGCATCTGCCTGGGTGATATTCATCAGGTGGACAACCCCTATTTAAATCAGGAAAATAACGGACTTAATTGGGTGGTTAAGAAATTTAAAGGCAGTAAAATTTACTCCCATCTTGTCTTAAAGGGCGAGAAATCCCGCGGTCCGATAACCGATCTGGTGATTAACAGTGGTTTGTAATTCATATCTTAACTCAGGTTATAGCTGTTTGTAATGTTTAGCAAAAAACAAACGTAAGGCTAATATTAGCCTAACTGCCCGGCATTAGAATATCTAGCAAGATTAGGCTATGAGAACCTTCGTCGATAGTGTCACACATTGGGATAGGGTCTTTTTTAACACCATCTTTGGCCTGAATGGCAAAAGACTGATCTCAGTTGTGATGCCCTGGATTTCCCATAGCGGTAACGGTTATTATTATCCGGCAATACCACTGATCCTTTATTTTATTGCGCCCCAGATCGCCGGGGCTTTTTTTTTATGTGCACTGCTGGCCTTTGCACTGGAACTGCCGCTTTATAAGTTTTTAAAGCAAAGAATCAGGCGGGATCGTCCCTGTGAGGTGATAGCCGGTGTGTACCAACGAATATCACCCAGCGATCAGTTCAGCTTTCCTTCCGGGCACACCGCCGCTGCCTTTGTCATTGCCACGTTAATCAGTCATTTTTTTCCGACCTGGCAGGTGCCGATGTATTCCTGGGCTTTGCTTGTCGGTGTTTCTCGAATTTACCTTGGCGTACATTACCCAACCGATATTCTTGCCGGCCTGGTGATCGGTATTTTTTGTGCATTTGCAGGAATTAGCATTGTGGGATAGGTGTCTGGAAGGATAAACTGAATGAAGATTTTATATGGCGTGCAGGCCACCGGCAACGGCCATATCAGTCGCTCCCGGGAGGTGATTCAGCATCTTAAGGATTTGGGTCACGAGGTGCGGGTCATATTGACCGGGCGTGATCCGGCGCTGCTCTGGGAAATGGAGACATTTGAGCCCTATGATACCTTTCGGGGCCTTACGTTTATTTCACGGCGCGGCAAAGTTCGAATCATCCGCACGACTTTGCAACTCAATTTATTTCAGTTTTACCGGGATATCGCCAGTTACGATGCTTCCGGATTTGATTTGGTGGTGACCGATTTTGAACCGGTTGCCGCCCGGATTGCCCGTCGCAATAAGATTCCCTCCATCGGTGTCGGCCACCAGTATGCCTTTTTACATGATATACCGGTTAAAAAAGCAGATCCGGTCTCCAAGTGGATTGTGCGAAACTTTGCGCCTGCAGATTACGCGGCCGGTCTTCACTGGCATCATTTTGACAAGCCTATCCTGCCCCCCATCATTCCTGCCCATCTAAAAAACGATTCGCAATTGCAGCTGGACAAGATCATCGTTTATCTGCCTTTTGAAACCCTGGAGGATATCGAAGCGTTGCTGAAACCGTTTGCAAGCCATCAGTTTTTCATCTATTGCGACATCACCGCGGCACAAGATAATAGTCACATTCACTGGCGCCCTTTTTCGCGTGAAGGTTTTCTGAAGGACTTGAAGAACTGCAATGGCGTCATCAGCAATGCCGGGTTTGAATTGCTCAGCGAAGCGCTGTATCTGGGTAAAAAATTTCTGGTAAAGCCATTGGCCGGGCAAATGGAGCAGGCTTCCAACGCCCATGTGATTTCTGAACTGAAACTGGGAACGGTAATGAAAAAATTAGATCCGGCTGCTGTTGAGCTTTTTTTAGAAACGCCCTCTGTCAGGCCAATGCACTATCCCGATGTGGCTCACCTGGTGGCCAAATGGATTGAAAGCGGCAACTGGGAAGATGTTGAAGGGCTCGCCCGCACAGCCTGGAAAGATATCAAATTTTCGTAGAAAATTTGTTATCGTTATTCGTTAAATGTTATTTGTTATTGGTCAAAGAAGATAAGATCCCTGCTTCTTCTTTTTACGAATAACGAATAACAAGTAACCAATAACCATTAACTAATCTTTTTCGATGCGTACTAACCCCATCCCCCCATCAATCGTGATCTTGGCCCCTTCCGGGATTATGCGGGTTGCCTGACGCACGCCCACAACAGCCGGAATACCCAGTTCGCGGGCCACAATTGAGCAATGGTTGAGCAATCCGCCTTCCTCGATGACCATGCCTTTCACGGTGCTGAGAATTGGCGTCCAGCCCGGATCGGTGTTTTCGGCAATCAGGATGTCGTCCGAATTAAAGTGGACGCGGGTGGGATCGGTCACAATGCGGGCGTGCCCGAAAGCCATACCCGGACTGGTACCGGTACCGCGCATGATCTTGCCGTGCATTTGAAATTCATTCACAGGCCGTCCATCGACATAGAAAGTGCTGACATCAAAAGGCCTGAGAAAGCGCTCATGACGGTCAGCGGCTATTTTTTTTATCTCGTTTTTGGCAAGGGTGCCGTCCACTAGCTGTTGAATTTCGGGGTATTTCAAAAAAAGAATTTTTTCTTTCAGTCCGCTATAGCGGCCCAGCGCCAGCAAAGACAATCTTATTTGATACAACACCTGGTCCAATAAAAAGCGCTGTTCTTCACGCAGATCTAAAAATCTGCGGGCCAGTTTGATGAGCGGCTTGAGCCAGAATGAATGCGGGTATTTTAGGGGTGCAGATGGTTCCGCCGCCGTCGGAAAAGGCATGTTTCGATGTTGTTGTGCCCGGGGCCCTTGCGCTTTGCCGGCCCTCTGCTGATGGCGAACGAGTGTTTGAAGAATACCGATAACTTCTTCAGGCGCTTCGGCCCAGCGTTTGACATAGAGCGTTCGATGGCGGGAGCGGCAGCCGAATTGCATCAAAAAGGCATGCAGATCTTTACGAAGATTTTCCGACAACCCCAGCCACAATTTTTGCGGTGGCTGTCTCAAAAAATCGGTGCGCATCTGTTCATCGGCGGCGATTTGATTTGCCAGGCACTGGAACTGTTTTTCGATTTCGATGGTGGTGTTGCGGCCGTTTCGACTCAGAACACCCAGAAAATGTTCATGCGAATGCCCGAGGATGTCCACCATTAGCCAGCGTAGAACCCAGGCTAGATAATTGGCAAAAAAATACGGCCACTGGTTGCTGATTTGCACCCGGCGCAACGTTGACAACGATAATTGCAGATTTTCAAAGGCCTGCTGCTCGGATCCCATGGGTTGCCGGGCGATGTCATCAAGATGTTGTTTGATTTTTTTCTGGTTGCGAAGGCTGATCCAGATACAGAAAAATGGGTTAATGCCCGGCTCCAAAAGTAAGAGGGCCGGACTGCGTATGGCGATTGACATTCGTTTGCTGAGTGAAGGTGCGCTTTGATCCTCGAAGCTAAAATCGGGTGGAAACAGCGTCGCTAAATCCGGCAGCTGCAGCTTGGGCGGTACATAGGCTAAGGCATTTGCGATTGAACGGCAGTTGATATACAGGTAGCCATTGATGACCGCCAACGTCGGCTGGATGATCTGAATGCCCAGGATTTTTAAAATTCGGGAAAAATCAAAAAACGGCCTATTCTGCAACATCTCATGGGCCAAAAATGGTGTCAGGCGATCGGCCCACAGGTCATTGGCAATTTTACGGGTCCAGACACCCGCAGGGACCTGCCATTTCTGTTGATCCAATGTGGTGATGGCCCGTGATTGCAGCAGCCAGATTTTTTTGTCTTCATCAATGGCCCATTCGATATCCAGCGGGACCTGATCGTCTTTTAACTGAAGTGTCCGTATCAGTTTGGCGATATCGTGCCACGGCAAAAGCGTCATCAGCACTTCTTCACCGACGGTCAATCGGGAAAGATCATTCGAGGGGGGGGTTACGGTCAGCTTATTGTGTTGATCAATGATTGCGCGGTAAGGCGTTAAATGACCGCTGACAAGTTCCTCTGCCAGACCTTTGACCGCTTCGATGACAATTTCATCCCGGGCCGGATTAATGGGGTTGCGACCAAAGGCGATGCCGGCTGCAACCGCATTGACCATTTTTTGAATAATGACACCCATCAGGGGGATTTGTCCCTCGGCACAGGTGACATTTTTTGCCTTTAAATAGCTCTGGACGGCAGGCGTGCAGGCCCCTTTCCAGCACGCTTCAATTTTTTCTTTTAATTCGACTTGATTGATTATCTGTAGAAAGGTGCGGTATTGTCCGGCGAAGCTTTGCTTTTCTAAATCTTCCAGCGTTGCCGATGAACGAATAGACAGCCCCTCAGTTAAGTCTAAATCGGTTGCCGCTTTAGCAACTTCATCTAAAAGGCCGTCTGGCCAATCGCCATGGCTGATATAGAATTGGTGCGCCTCGGTGCTAATGGCAACCGCCTGCGGCACCGCAAATCCCGCTCGAGCCGCCTTGGCCAGATTAAAAAATTTCTGCCCCACAGCTTTGGGGTTCATGGCCCGATCGTCTTCAAAACCCACAAGATATTTCACAGGATTTCCTATTGATCCGGATTCAGTCCAATCGCTGTCATGTGTATTAAATCCAATAGCTTATTTTAAATTTATTAGGGCATTGTAAATCTTGTGCTAAGTCTATGTTAGCGTAAATGTCAAAAATAAGTTACGATTGATTTCGATTTTCCTTCAAGAGTCATTGCGAGCAGCCCGCCATCGTGTGTCTGAGGCGGACTCCATTCGGCCCGAGCTCATGGCCGAGGGTAGGCGAGGCGGGCGGGGCGAAGCAAAGCAATTGCTTCGGCTTTGACGCATGAGCACCATGGCTTTTTAAACAGATTGCTTCGTCGTTGCACTCCTCGCAATGACTCTGGCAATTGGAAAAATATTGTAAATTATTTCTGGGACACGATACTAGACCGAATCGACATTGTTCATCCTTGTTCGCAAATGCGCCCATCCGATTTCATTAAATTTTAATCATCCACTAATTGGGCGCTAATATCCCCGCTCTAATAGCTTACTTTACTCTATGCCGCCAGAATGACCTAAGGCTTGCCATGGGGCATGAGCGGCGAGGAGAGCCCTCCGAAGCTTTAGCGAAGGAGGGCCAAAGGCTATGGAGCGTACCGCCATCCTTCATCCAATTTTATATAGAAGGAGAACAAAGAAATGCGACGGAATCCCTGCCGGCAGTGTTACTTGAAAAATCAGGACAAAAACAATCACATGTGCACGTATTGTGATAAACGCCTGGCGTATATCAACCATATCGATAGGGCATTAAATTTTACCATCACCAATACAGAGGAAAAAGTTCCGACACATCGACTACCGACCTTATCGCGCAGGACGTACTTTATGTCAGTGATTTCTGATGGATTTTGAAAGTCGTGCAATTTTGGCTTTGTGACGTGTAAATTTTAAGTGATTTCAATCTGTTTTCAAAAATGACGGTGTGTAAACCAAAAATGGGTCTCAAAATGGCAGCCTGTATTATGTTAGGATTCTAACAAAAACCTAACAAAATGTTTATTTGAACCTAACAATTAGACAATAGCTTGTTCAAGTTTGGGAAAAGATTATCCGCGGTCCGATAGCGGTTAAGCCACCTAAATAAAGAAGGAATAATAATCAAATGTCCCCCACGACATTACTCATCATTCTTCTGGCCCTCTCTTCGCTTGGCTACTACATCGGCCGTCGCCGTGCGTTTGCGGTAGCGGGTGACGCTGCCAGCGTGAAAACGCTGCATTCGCGCCCCACCTATTACGGAGCACTCACTGCGCTGTGGTGTGGCATTCCCGCCTTGCTCCTGTTCGGTTTTTGGTTGGCCTTTGAGTCCAACATCATAACGACTTTGGTGGTTGCGGACCTTCCGGAAAAAATCCGGTCACTGCCGGAGGCGCGGCTGAATCTGGTGGTCAATGACATCAAAAACCTGGTCAGCGGCAATATTGTATCCGGTGAAATCGACCCGGTGATGCAGGCTGCCGCCGATCATTACCGCAACCTGCAAAACATCAGTAAGGCGGCGCTGGCCGTAGTTGCCATCTGTTTTGCCATCCTCGGCATTATCATTGTGCGCGCTAAAATATCAAAGAGCCTGCGGGCGCGCAACGCTGTTGAGCAGGTCATTAAATACATTCTGATTACCTGTTCCACCATCGCCATTTTTACCACCATCGGAATTGTGCTGTCGGTTTTGTATGAGTCTATTCTTTTTTTCAGAATCATCCCCATTACAGACTTTCTATTCGGCGTGGAATGGAGTCCGCAAATGGCCATCCGGGCCGATCAGGTCGGTTCGTCCGGTGCCTTCGGCGCCATCCCGGTATTTGCCGGTACCATGCTCATATCCGGTATCGCCATGTGTGTGGCGGTTCCCATCGGGCTGATGTCGGCCATTTATCTGTCTGAATACGCCAATCGGAAATTTCGCGCGGCCGCCAAACCGTTGCTGGAAATCCTGGCCGGTGTTCCCACGGTTGTCTATGGGTTTTTCGCAGCGCTAACGGTCGCACCCTTTATCCGGGATAATGCCGCTCATTTGGGTTTCAGTGTTTCATCTGAAAGTGCTCTGGCGGCCGGGGCTGTCATGGGCATCATGATTATTCCCTTTGTTTCATCTCTTTCCGACGATGTCATCAATGCCGTTCCGCAAACCCTGCGTGACGGGGCCTATGCGCTTGGTGCTACCCAATCTGAGACGGTTAAAAAGGTTATTCTGCCGGCGGCTCTGCCGGGAATTGTGGGGGGCGTCTTGCTGGCGGCCTCGCGGGCCATCGGCGAAACCATGATCGTGGTCATGGCTGCCGGTTTATCCGCCAATCTAACTTTAAACCCGTTTGAAACCGTCACGACGGTTACCGTGCAGATCGTCACCCTTTTAGTGGGCGACCAGGAGTTCGACAGCCCCAAGACCCTGGCGGCTTTTGCGCTGGGGCTGTTGCTGTTTTTGTCAACCCTGGTCCTGAATATTATCGCTTTACATGTGGTCAGAAAATATCGAGAACAATATGAATAAGCCAAACGCAAGCGCAGCAAAAATGCCTCAAAGCACCATTGAGATTGTCAACAAGAGCCTTGGCAAACGTTATCGGTCAGAACGCCGCTTTCGACTGTATGGTCTGGTGGCCATTATCCTGAGCCTGGCCTTTCTGACCATCTTGTTTACCGACATCATTCGCAAGGGCTACTCGGCTTTTTGGCAAACCTATGTCGAGATCGACGTTTTTTTTGATCCGACCATGCTGCGGGAGGAAAGTCTGGCTTCAGCCGATTATCAGGGGCTGGTGAAACAGACAATGCGCAACTTGTTTCCCGAGGTGAGCGGTCGCCGGGACAAGCGCGCGCTTTACAGCCTGATAAGTTCAGGGG
>JASFEV010000198.1:0-8707 GCA_050124655.1 Desulfobacterales bacterium | reverse complement strand
CTGAACAACCTCGGCTTCAGGAAGCACTTGCGCAATACCCTCTGCCATGGCACCTGCTGCTTCAGTGGCGGTCAGAGAACCTTTAAACGCATTTGGCGCTGCAACGATTTTCATTGGCCCTCCTTTCCGGGCTGTCGGTCGCGTCATTCGGTCTGTTGAGGTTGTCAGAATGTGTATTCATGTTAAAATTTGTCGCAGAAACGCTTGAGCTTTAGATATCAAACATTACCTTCGCGCCCGTTTTTCGATACATACAACTGTCTGTTCGGCGATTTCAAGTTCTTCATTGGTGGGGACAACAAGGATCTTGGCGGTGCTGGTTTTGGTTTGAATCTCAAAGGCATTTTTTGATGGGCTTTCGTTTTTGGCCGGATCCACTTCAAGGCCCAGATGTGACAGTTCCTGACAGGCACCGGCACGAATCAAAGCTGATTTCTCACCGATTCCCGCCGTAAAGACAAGCGCATCCAACCGGCCTAGCACAGCATAGTAAGCACCGATATATTTTTTGATGCGGTAACATACCATTTCGATGGCCAGTTTTGCCCGGGAATCACCGCTTTGGGCGGATTCGATAACCTCACGCATGTCAACAATACCACAGATGCCCTTCAGACCGCTGTCTTTGTTGAGTAAGGATTCGACTGCATCTCGGGTCAGCCCGGTTTTTCTTTTCAAATAAAAGATGATGGCCGGATCGATATCACCACAGCGAGTGCCCATGATCAACCCTTCCAGAGGCGTCATGCCCATGGATGTATCTATACATTGGCCATCTTTTATGGCGGCTGCGCTGGCACCGTTTCCTAAGTGTAAGGTAATCAGATTCAAGGTATCCAAAGGCCGATCCATCATTATGGCAGCCTGTTTGGCAACATAGCCGTGAGATGTGCCATGAAAACCGTAGCGCCGCACCTGATGGGCTTTGTAAAGATCATGGGGGATGGCATAACAATAGGCATGTTCAGGTAGCGATTGATGAAAGGCCGTATCAAATACAGCAACATGCGGCACCTGCGGTGCACTCTGCATGGCCACTTCGATGCCCAGCAGATTGGCGGGATTGTGCAGCGGCGCCAGAGGACTCAGCTGGCGGATGGTGTCAATGACGGTTTTATTAATCAAGGTGGGCGCTTTGAATGCTTCGCCGCCATGGACGACGCGATGGCCGATACCGGAAAGCTCACCGGTATCTCGCAGTGCGCCTGAATCTTTGAGAACGCCTCCCATCAGCTGGAATCCCGCCAGATGATCGGCCACCGCCTCTGTTTTTATGATTTCATCCATACTCCCCTGATCACTGCGGGTTTGATGGGTCAGCCGGCTTTGCCTTTCGCCGATTTGCTCAATGATACCGGACGCCAATACGGTCTTGGTACGCATGTCAAAGAGTTGATATTTTATCGAAGAACTGCCGGAATTGAGCACGAGGATTTTCATGTTTTTCCCTTTTTGCCTTAAGTGTTCTGAGGTTCAGGATTCTGGGTTCAGCGTTTTTTTTGCTGCTGGCTTCTCGCTTCTTGCTGCTGGTCAGGAAGCTGGGAATCAGTTGCCAGCCGCCAGCCGCCAGTAGCCAGCCGCTAGTCGCTATAACCTATATTCTGAGCGTTGACCCCTTATAATAGAATTCTGATACTTGCTTACGCGACATTTTGTGCCTGAATGGCGGTAATGGCGACGGTATTGACAATATCCGTGACCGTGCAGCCGCGGCTCAAATCGTTGACCGGCTTATTTAATCCCTGCATAATCGGTCCGATGGCCACTGCATTGGCGGAACGCTGCACGGCTTTATACAGGTTATTGCCGGTGTTCAAATCCGGAAAAATAAAGACCGTGGCTTTGCCGGCCACCTCGCTGTCGGGAAGTTTGGTTTTGGCCACGCCCGCATCCACGGCGGCATCATACTGAATAGGGCCTTCAATTTTCAGATCCGGCCGACGTTCCTTGGCGATGCGGGTCGCCTGTCGCACTTTATCCACATCTTTGCCTTTGCCGGATTCACCGGTTGAATAAGAACACATTGCAACGCGCGGCTCGATTCCATAAATGGCAGCGGTTTCAGCCGAGCTGATGGCAATTTCTGCCAGTTGTTCGGCATTGGGATCGGGGTTGACCGCACAATCACCATAGACCAGCACGCGGTCTGCCAGGCACATCAGAAAAACACTGGAAACGACTGAAAAACCCGGCTGGGCGCGGATAATCTGGAGGGCCGGCAGGATTGTCTCCGCGGTGGTGTGGATCGATCCGGACACCATGCCGTCGGCTAAATCTTTATACACCATCAGGGTTCCAAAAAAATTGACACCGGTCACGATATCGGCCGCCATTTCTGCGGAAACACCTTTGTGTCTGCGCATTTCATAATAGGTTTGAGCGAAATCCTGAAGGTGCCCGGATGTATTCGGGTCGACCATCTCAATCCCGTCCAGGTTGAGCCCCAGCGTCCCAATTTTATTCTTGATTTCCGCTGGATTGCCCAGCAAGGTGAGGTCGGCAACGCCCCGTCGTAATATAATTTCGCTGGCGCGCAGAATGCGCTCCTCGGTGCCTTCCGGCAGGACGATGTGGTGACGATCGTCCTCGGCGCGATCGATAAGCTTATATTCGAACATAATCGGCGTGACCCGTTGGGAATCGACCACCTCTATGCGGTCTTCCAGTTGTTGGGTATCGATGTGGGATTCAAAAACACCTATGGCTGTGGCGATCTTGCGATCGTTTTCAGGCGTAAGGGCCGCTCGCACAAGACTGGCATTCATGGCGGTGGTGTAGGTGTCGGTGTTGACGCTGACGACCGGAATCGGTGAAACTTTTTTCAAGCCTTTGATGAGCTGCTGGATTGATTCGGCCAGTCTCAGCCCGCCGCTCAAAACCAATCCGGCTATGTTAGGTGACGTCTCTGAGATGTTGGTGGCGATGCAAGCCAGAACAACATCGGCGCGATCGCCGGGTGTGATGATCAGATCGCCATCCTGGATGTGATCCAGAAAATTGGGCAGATTCATGGCTGCGATTTTAAGGTCATGCACTTCCCGGTTTAATCCTTTAGGCTCGCCCTGCAGAATTTGAGCCTCGAGGCTGCGGCTAATTTCTCCGACCGTTGGTTTCCCCAGGCTGGGTTCTTCAGGCAAGAGGTAAATCGGCTCTGTTTTCAAGCCTATTTTTTGGATTTGATCGTTGACCGCGGCAATGGTCTTGCGATCCACCCGGTTAACAATGGTCGCCACGACCGTGCATCCTTTTTCTTCGAATAATTCGTTGGCCACCTGCACGGTATCAACGATTTCATCCACTGATTTGCTGCGCCCGTTGACCAGCGCCAGGATTGGGGCCCCCAAATTGTTGGCCACTTCGGCGTTAAATTCGAATTCAAAGGCCGATCCCACACCGGTAAAATCCGTGCCCTCACACAGAACAAATTGGCATTTGCGCTGCAGCTGTTTGTATTTTGTCAAAATGTTTTTTAAAAGCTTTTTTTCCTGTCCGTCAGCAACGAGATTTCGAGCCTCATCGTGTGTATAGGCAAACATTTCTTCATACGCCAAGTCTAAACTATAACGCGACTTAATCAACCGGATATTGTTATCCGGTTCTTTTATGGAATGCACGATGGGACGAAAGTAGCCGACCCGGCGAATGCGTCGTGAAAGCAATTCCATCAATCCGAGGGCGACAACCGATTTGCCGCTGCCCGGCGCTATGGCCGCGATGTAAAGGCTGGTAGCCATAATTTCCTCCTGTGGCTAAATTTTATAAAGAGTCTGCGAACATATTGCTGCAGCTGTTATCTAAGAGCCAGCGGATATCAAAATTTTATGACCTGCTTGCCGTTCATTTTAACGCACATTGCAGAAATGGTGGATAACGACCTGGGAAAAAAAAGACCGGAGCCGGTGGTCAATCGAATGTCGACAGCCTGGCCGGCAAGCAGCGGTGTGCCAATGTTTTACCGTGGCTACGACACCTCACCTCAGTTGTTTGCCATCACGGTGGCGGCTAAAGCTCCCGGGCCGCAGGTGATGCCGCCGCCGGGATGGCTGCCGCTGCCGCACAGATACAAACCTTTGATCGGCGTATGATACTGTGCGCATTCCGGGGTGGGCCTTAATAGCAGTTGATCCAAAGCGTGCTCGCCGTGCAGGATATGGCCTTTTACCAAACCGTAGCGTTTTTGCATATCAACCGGAGACAATACCTCGCGGGCCACAATCGCATCGCTCACCCCGGGAAGATATCGTTCCAAAGTTGATACCACGGTATCTCCCAGCTTTTCAATCTGGTTATGGTCCCATTGTGCTTGCATACCAAAGGGGATGAAATGCACCATTATCGAAACCACACTGTGTCCGGAGGGGGCCAGATCCGGATTTGACACTGTGGGAATATGAATATCCAGGATGGGTTCGGTCGGCAAATGGCCGTACTTGCAAGCGTCAAATGCTTTTTCAATCTGATCCAGGTGGTGACCCGTGCAGGCAAATGCAATTTTTTCTCCCGCTCGCCCTTTAAATTCCAGCTGTGTATTTAGTGCCAGATTCACTTTAGCGGTTGTTCCGGTACCCCGGACATGCTGCAATCGCTGCTCCTGCCAGTTTTCAACCTGATTGCCCGGTACCAGATCCAGAAAGGTGTGGCGGGGATCACAGGATGCGGTAACCATCTTGGCCTGGATTTGCTCACCGTCTTTGAGTACCACCCCCTTGATCTGTCCCTCGGAAACCTGAACTTCGCTGACATTCGCATCGGTGCGAATGTCACCGCCAAAAGATACGAATGCTTTTTCAAGGGCGGCGATCAAGGCTTGCGGTCCGCCCTTTATGCGATATCTGGCGGCACATTCCCACAACAGCAGGTTAAAGGCCGTGCCGGGGCTCCAGGGACCGGCAAAATTGCCGGTTAATCCCCGACCGGCCAGAGCGGCTTTTAAGCCGTTATTGTCAAACCACTCATTCAACCAATCAGCGACACACATAGGCGCGATGCGCATTAAATCCATCATCGTCGTCTTACCCAGCCGCCGCAGGGCAAACCCGGTTTTGAAAAGTGCCCAGCGTGAGTGACCATCAGTTGTGTCTATGGCCGGCGGAGGTTGGTCAAAAATGCGATTGACGACGCCAGCGACGTTTTTGATAAATTTGCGGTATCGACGATATTGGACGGCGTCTTCCGGTGAATAAAAATGAATTTCTTTGGCGGTACGGCGCTCCTTGTGGCCAATGAGTATCCCCCGGTCTTCAGGGTCCAGCGCCAAAAAAGAGGGTCTTCCCGAACGGATTTCAAGACCATGGGATTTTAAATCGAGTCTTTTGATAAGCTGAGCCCGAATCTGGCCGGAGTCATGCAACACCCCGACCGTATGATATCCGGTATGAAACTCCTCGCCCTCTGCCAAACCGCCGATGGCACGGCGTCGTTCAAGGACCAAAACCTTGCGGCCCTCTTTGGCGAGAAGAGCACCGGCGGTCAAACCGTTATGCCCGGCACCGATGACTACCACCTCGTATGTATTGCTTTCCGACATTCTTCCTGCCTTAATTGATCGTAAACTTAAAATGAGTAGTTATTTGTTATTGGTTATTCGTTATTCGAACTGAAAATTTGGATTCCTGCTCCCCGCCTGCGCGGGGAAAGCTTCGCTGAAATGACCTGCTTTGAATGTAAAAAGGCTCAGCATCACCTTTTTATAAAAAGGTTAGTCAGGCATTTACTAATAACTAATAACCAATAACGAGTAACGCCTGATAGAGTCCTGATTCTATCTGGACTTTAGCAGGCTTTTAGCGGCCAATTCACCCGGAGCCCCCATAATGCCGCCGCCCGGATGAACACAGGAACCGCACATCCAAAGCTGATCGATGGGTGCTTGGTAGCGGGACCAACCGGAAACGGGCCGAAACGGTCCCAGTTGCTCCAGGCTCAATTCTCCCTGAAAAATATTGCCCTCGGTCAGTCCCACCTCTTGCTCCAGATCCCAGGGTGTGACGACCTGGCGGTGCAAGATACTGTCCTTCAAATTCGGACAGTATTCGGCCAGGGTATCGACCACCGTATCTCCCAGGGCTTCCCGTTTTGCCGGCCATTGTGCGGCACCTTCTTTCAAATGGTAAGGTGCGTATTGGACAAAGATCGAGATCACATGCTTCCCCGGTGGTGCGACCGTCGGATCAGTCAAAGAGGGAATGACGATATCCAGAAAGGGCCGCGCTGAAAAATCGCCGTATTTCGCATCATCATAGGCCTTTTCGAGGTATTCGACACCCGGGGCAATGGTGATGTCACCCCGCAGATGGGGTCCTTCACCCGGTTTGCTGCTGAAATCCGGCAGACGGTCCACAGCCAGATTGACCTTAGCGGAACTGCCTCTGTATTTAAAGCGTTTGAGCTGCTGCACAAAATCAGCATCCAGGTGCTTTTCACCCACCAGCTTGAAAAATGTCTGGTGGGCATCGGCAGCTGATATAACCGTGTTGCATTTGATGTCATGTCCGCCCCGGACCACCACTCCGGCAGCTTTTCCCTCCCTGACAATAATTTTTTCGACTGCGGCTTCGGTCCGTATGTCTGCGCCGAAAGATCTGGCGGCTCTTGCGCAGGCCAGGCTAACGCCACCGGTTCCGCCTTTGGAGAACCCCCAGGAACGAAAGGCGCCGTCGATTTCTCCCATGTAATGGTGCAGCAGGACATAAGCCGTTCCCGGAGACCGTACGCCTAAAAATGTGCCGATAATGCCGCTGACCGACACGGGACCGATCAGGCGATCGGATTCGAACCACAGTTTTAAAAAATCAACCGCACTCATGGTCATCAGCTTAGTGAGCACATATTTGTCACCGTCAGCAAGGGCTTTGAAGCGGCGCCCCAAACCGAGCAATTTGGCCAGTTCGCTGATTCGCAAAGAGGTCAAATCCACAGCCGGTGTATCAATCAAGTGCTTTATGAAACTGGCCATTTGCGTCATGGCCAAGGAGAAGCGGGGGGCAACTTCCGCATCTTTGGGGCTGAAGCGTGCGATTTCGCGCCGGGTGGCCTCGGGATCTCCGCAACGCGTCATGGACTCGCCGTCTGGAAACGGCGTGAAGGTGCATTCCAGCGGAATGACTTGGTATCCGTGCCGGGTCAGGTCGAGTTCACGCACGATATGCGGGCGAAATAGGCTGACGACATAGGAGTAAACCGAAAAGGTGAATTCCGGAAAAATCTCTTCACTGGCGGCAGCGCCGCCCAGAATATGTCTATTTTCCAGCACGAGGACCCTTTTGCCGGCTTTTGCGAGGTAAGCTGCGCAGACAAGTCCATTATGACCGCCACCGATCACAATGATATCGTAGTTTCCGGTAGGCATGTTAGAATTAAACGGCGGTGCAATCTGATTAACGTGTGACATTAGATCTGTCCTAAAATGAGATAAGCGAGTCAGGATCTTTTGTGTTCCGGATTGTAAAACGGCCTAGATGCCACTTCTGCAGTTACGGTTTCGCGCTGATATTCTACGGTATATTCAATTTTAAGCCTGGTTCCGATTTCTGCGTAGCGAGTGTCTACCGCTGCCAGCGCCAGGTTTTTTTTGATCATAGGTGACCACGCACCGCTGGTAGCTTTGCCGATTTGGCGTCTGCCGTCGTTATTATAAACCGGTACGCCGCTTCGCCAGGCTCCCGGATGAACCTGGACGGGCAGGCCATGTTTGGCGTAAAGGGCCGCCTGTTCATCCCAGTCCAGCTCGAGGCCGACGAGGGCAAGCTGTGATCCGGTCGCCTGCTCGGCCTTCAGCGCCTGCTGCCCGCAAAAGGGCTCTCGATCGAGGTCGACCGTCCAGCCCAGACCCAGTTCAAAGGGGGTCGATTTTTGTGATTCGACCAGACAATGGGTCGCATTGTGAAACTCGATCCCATTTAAAATCAAGCCGGCCTCGATCCGGGCAATGTCTAAAACATCCAGACCGAAGGGCTGCAATAAAAAGGGTTTTCCGGCGGACATAAGGGCATCCCAGAGGGGCAGGGCAGCGGCATTATCCATCCAGATTTCATATCCTAGATCACCGGTATATCCGGTGCGGGATATCAACACGGGCAGCTTATCGAGTTGAGCCATCGTCAGCTGGTAATAGGCCAACGTGTCCACATCCATATCACTGATCTGTCTGAGGATGTCGCGGGATGTGGGTCCTTGGATGGCCAGTGCAGCAACCTTTGCGGATATATCTTCAAGGCTGACATCAAAACCGCGCTTGAATTGCTCAAACCACGCCAGCATCGGCTCAGCTGTATGCACCCGCAAACGCTCGTTGTCCAGACGAAAAACGGTTCCATCATCGATGATTTTGCCAAAGTCATCACACCAGCAGCAATACACCGCCCGACCGATGGGGATATCTTCAATATTTTTCGTCATGATGCGCGATAAAAACAATGCCGCGTCCGGTCCGCTAACTTCGTATTTAAACAGCGGACTGATATCAATTATACCGGCAGCATGGCGCAGGCTGTAATATTCGCTGTCGTTGGGCAGGTTATAAGAAGACACGGCGTAATAGCCGGCCCAATCGGTCCAGCGATAGCTGGAACATAAAGCGGCGGTTCTGTCATGAAAGGGCGTTGGAATTGGCATCTTTGTTCAAGGTTTTTCAGGTGTCAGCAAGAAAATGGTTTCAGCGTTCAGGTGTCGGGTGTTAGCTAAACCCAGGTTTCAGGTGTCAGTGTTC
>JASFEV010000197.1:0-8724 GCA_050124655.1 Desulfobacterales bacterium | reverse complement strand
CCCATCACAAGACACAAGACTACGCTTTCTAAAGAAACACGAATGGTTCTCAGAAGTATTGAAGGATAAAAAAAATCGGCAAAGAATTTAGCGTAATTGCCGAACTGAAAGGCGGGAATATCTGCACCGGTGGGAGATCGCAACCAGAAGCTGTAAACGACTATGAAACAAACGGGGACAACTAGCAAAAGGAACACGGCACTCAATGCCGGAGATAGAAGCGCCCACGGTTTCCAGGATTTTGGTTGCATGGGTTCACAGCGTTAAAGGGTCAATAAAGGAAGAAATGATTTATGCATACCACATTTAATTGAACTCCTGCCGAAAGTCAAGAGCTGCAATCTTGAAGATCTCAACATTTATGTTTGATTCTCACCGTAGAAGCTTTATTAACGCTTATTTATAGGAATTTGTATTTTTAAAAGATTAAAACAGTCAAATTATGATTTTTTATTACAATCACCGTGAGATCATTATTTTAAGGCATTTACCATACTAGACCAATAAAAATAGTTGATTTTAGTGAATTTGTACGCTTGACGTTTTTAAAAATTTTGTGTAAAAGTATAACCAATGAAGACGAATGGTGTTTAATTCAAAATTTAAGGAGGACAGATGACAAAAGCAGAATTAATTAACAAAATGGCCAAGGATGCAAAAATTACGAAAGTCGCCGCTGGTGCTGCTCTGGAATCGTTTATGAGCAATGTGACCAAGGCTTTAAAAAAACGAAATGGGAAGGTGACGCTGGTCGGATTCGGCACTTTTCGGAAAGTCTACCGCAAAACCCGCAAAGGTCGCAATCCACAGACCGGCAGACAAATCAAGATTAAGGGCCGAAATGTCGTAAAATTCAAAGCCGGCAAAACGCTTCAATCAAAAATCTAAATGTAGCGCTTTTAACTCATGTGGGCAGTTAATCAGTTTTTATTCCGGCTTGATTAACTGCCCATTTCAATTTGGATGCACACATTCTCAACTCCTGCAAACACCTGAATCGGACGCATGCGGCACCCTATTTTGCAAAATCTTCTCCACTGAAAATTTGTCTGAAATATTTTTAGATCATGTTAAACTCGGGGGTATACGCTATCCATATATAGAGAGGAGGTGTTGATATGCCAACCTACATGACGCTTATTCATTATACCCAACAGGGCATAGAAAGTATAAAGGATAGCCCTGCACGCCTCGATACAGCCAAATCTTTATTTAAATCAATGGATGCCGATATTAAGTCGTTTTATTTAGCTATGGGAAAATACGATGTGATTGTTATATCGGAAGCACCCGATGACGAAACGGCGACCAAACTTGTTTTGACCATTGGATCCGCCGGCGCCGTTCGAACCGAAACCTTCCGGGTATTTACAGAGGAAGAATATCGCAAACTCATTTCAGAATTGCCTTAAGAAAACGACTTTACGATTGATCAAAAATACAGGCGTATACCTCCACCGACAAATTGATCATTTTCCAGTTGGCGCAATTGTAAAGATTGCGAATCCGACCGCTCTTTTTGCGATCCCATTCTTCCTGTGCAAGATTTTCTGAATGACCACCACTCAAGTATTTATTTTGTATACAGAGTCCCCGAATTGGTGATAAAATTAAAAGTGAGCATTTGATGATCGACCCATGCGACCCAACGCTAAAATTGAATTGTGATGAAATGACGTTCCGGATCTCCCGCCAAGCTCAGGGGACGTGATGCTGAGGGTCTATTTTTTTTTGAGTCGATAGGTAAATGTGGCTGTGGTGGTATTGTTGTGGCCGTCGATATAAGAGAGTTTGATGTCACACATTTTTTGGAATTTGCGGGACCTCAGTGCCGAGCAGACCACCGGGATGCGCCGGGTGAAACCGAGCTCCCTGTGAATGTCGCCGGCCCTCAGAGAGAGGCTCTTTTTTCCCGCTTTTTTAGCGGGATCGACATGTTTGCGTTTGACGTGCTTCCGAACGCGCTCTGAAGGCGGCAATATCTGGTCTGCCGGAACGCCCAGATATTTTGGATTCAGTTTATATGCACCTTTACCTAGGTAGCTAAAATAATCCTTGCGATTCGAGGCATGTCGGTGGGAAGGGTGATTGGGTGCAGCGGCAATGACCCGCGCAGCAAAAGTGTTGCGTTTTAAACCGGGATGGCGTACCAGGGCAAGGTTAAAAAGCTTTGCGCCGGTGAATTTGTTTTGGCCGGAATCCAGCACATATTTTTTGGCTGTTTCCAGCATGATATCATGGATGGCCTTTTTCTTTTTCCCGAACGAATCGATCTTGTAACGGGAATCAAAGCTGACCGGCAATGAAACGACCGCCGGTAATAGATCGACATTTTCAACTTTGATGCTTGCTCGGTCTTTCTTGAGATCGAGTGCAAGGTTAATCGTAATCGAAAAATTTAACTTTTTCATCATAATTACCCTTTCATTTTAGGTATTATAATACATATTACAGGTAATATTACCTGTCAAGCTTTTTGCGTAATATCTCTGTGAAGTAGAAGCCCTGATAACCGTATTTTCGCTTGACTAGAGCATCATTTCTCACTAAAAGTTCTAAGAATTTTTTTGAAGGGATTAAAAGGAATGCAACGGTTTGAAATCTTAACCAAAACTCAAGTTGAGAAGGTGCACCAAACCTCCTTGCAGATTCTGGAACAAATTGGAATGGATATTGGCTATCCACCGGCGTTGGAGGTGCTTAAGAAAGGGGGTGCCAAGGTCGAGGGGCAGCGCGTTTTTTTCCCATCCCGCCTCGTTGAAGCTCAAATTAAAAAGGCGCCCCGCCGCTTTATGCTGCACGCGCGCAACCCGCAAAACAATGTAGTCATTGGCGGCCGCAACACGATCTTTGCGCCGGGTTACGGCGCTCCTTTTGTCACCGATCTTGCAAACGGCCGGCGCAAAGCCACCCTGCAGGATTTTGAAAATTTTGTCAAACTCACCGGTGCCAGTCTCAATCTGGATGTTTTAAGCGGGACGGTCGTCGAACCCACCGATATCCCTTACGAGACGCGCCACGCCCATATGATGTATGCCGCCATCCAATATTCCGATAAATGCTTTATGGGGAGCACCATGGGCGCCCCGGCTGCCAAGGATTGTATTGAAATGGCGGCCCTTCTGTTCGGCGGCCGGGATCAAATTGAGTCGGCCCCCGCAATCGTCAGTGTCGTCGGGCCGCTAACCCCCTTGAAGTACGACGCTCGCATGCTGGGCGCCTTGATGGAATATGCTGCGGCCGGGCAACCCGTGATGATTGCGTCGTTGGCGATCGCCGGGGCCACGGGTCCGGTTACGCTGGCCGGCAATCTGGCGCTGCAGAACGCCGAAGTTCTGGCCGGAATTGTGTTGACCCAGCTGATCCGCGAGGGCTCCCCGGTCATCTTTGGTGGTGCTTCCTCCAACACCGAGATGCGCAACGGCACACTGAGTATCGGTTCGCCCGAGATGGCCATGAATGCGGCGGCCACAGCGCAGATGGCCCGTTATTACAAATTACCGACACGAAGCGGTGGGGCGGTGTGCGACGCCAAATCACCGGATGCCCAGGCGTCTTATGAGTCCATGATGAATCTGTTGATGGCCCTGGTCTGCGGGGCCAATTTTGTGCTGCACAGCGCCGGCATCCTGGAATCCTTTAACTGCATGTCTTATGAGAAATTTATCATGGATGATGAAATGTGCGGGATGGCCAAAAGGATTCACAGGGCGATTGACGTCAACCCGGATACCCTGGCTTTCGATGTGATCAAGGCCGTTGGACCCGGAGGTCATTTCCTGGACAAAGATCACACCTTCGACCATTTTAGAACTGAATTTTATCAACCGCGCCTATCCAACCGTGACGACTTTGTGACCTGGCAGGCGAATGGATCCCCCCAGTGCATGGTCACCGCCAATCTAAAGGTTCAAGAAATATTGAATAACTACGAAGCACCCCCGCTGCCGGCCGATGTCGACAAGGATTTGCAAAATTTCATCGCAAAGTTAGGCTAGCTACCAATTGGGATCGCAGCGTTAACCGTGCTTAAGACCAGTGGGCTTGCATGCGATCCAGTTCTTTGACGATCTCCTCGGTCAGTGGCGCCGGCTGGTGCGCCATGGCCTCCTGGGTGAGTTCCCGCAGTCGCTCTTCAAAGCGTTTGCCGCCCATCTCCTTCCACTGATCATACACCGTGCGATCAAAAAGCTTTGAATACCGGACCTCGCGGAAATGTTTCATGGTGTGGTCTTCCTGCAGATAATGCCCGCCGGGCCCGACCCGATCGATCAAATCAACGGCCAGGGTTTCTTCGGTAACCGGTAGCCCTTTCATGTATTGATTCACATTATGCAGGATTTCATTGACCAGCACCATAAAGGCCGGCGATACCAGTGACCCGTGGTCCATCCAGCTGCTGCAGTCATGGACCAGGCTGGAGCCGATGGCTGCGGAACTGAGGCATTGTAAAGTCGCTTCTGCGGCCGCCTGCGGATCACAGAATTTGGCATCGGTGCAACCGGCCGTGCCGAAAAAGGGCAGCTCGTAAAATTGCGCCATCTGGGCCATGGCGCCGACCATCAGGCTCATTTCGGGTGCCCCATAAGAAAATATTGAGGTTTGCATGTCCATGATGGTTGTAAATGCGCCGTATATAAATGCGGCCCCCGGTCGGACAGCCTGGGCCAGCACCAGTCCGCTCAGGGATTCCGCACTTCCCTGTACCATGGTACCGGCAAAGGTGGCCGGGGCCGAACCGCAGGCCTGGGGTGCCGGAAAATTGATCAGCGGAATGCCGTGCTCGACGGTGAATAGCATTTTATCAACGGCCGGATCATAATACTCCAGCGGTGAAATCGGCTCGGAGTACTGGACAATGGTCGGTGCTTTTTCAAAATTTTCTTTGCCGCCGCAGATCAGCAGCGCCATTTCATAAATGGCGCGCTCGCTATCGGCATCGTTGCAGCAAAAAACCAGCGGTTTTTCACAATAGGTCAGCGCCTGCCGTGCAATGACACGATCGGCGATTTCGGGCGGCTGATCATCAGCCATCCCGATGACCATGGACCAATCAAAATTGGGCAGGGCGTCGGCCAGGGTCGCGGTGATGCGGCAGTGCTGGCTGGTAAAGCGCGACCGCTCATCGGTGATGGGATCCAGATAATCAATGCAGTCCAGACTGGGCCCGAACCAGGATTTGTCTCCTTCCAGGATAACAGCGCGCTGGCCGCTTCGATTTCCTAATACCACGCGCGACGGTGCTTTACGAATAGCATCTTCTACCAGCCAGGCGGGTATGCGAACCCGGTCGCCTTCCACCCGGGCGCCGGCTCCATCGAACACCTCCAGGCCTCGAGGGTGCGTCATCTTGATGCCGGTGCGCTCCAGCACTTCAAGGGCGGCCATGTGGATCTGTTTGATCTGGTCATCATTGATGACCTGGAGCTTGGGTTTAAAATACAACTGCGGTTGTTGCATCATCATATCCTTGCCCTCCTTTCAATGGGATGAATTCCTTTTTCACGAATGCGTAGACATAAAACGGCGGCGATCAGGGCCATAATCGCAAAAGAGAAGACCACGGCGTTAAAGGATTGAAACATATCGGCAATCTTGCCCGAAACCACGTTGGTCAAAATACCGGCCAGGCTGGTGAAGGTCGTTAAAAAGCCCATGCCTGTGGCCGACAGTTTGCGCGAGAGGAGATCCGAAGGGTAGGTCGCCAGCAGAATATCGGGCATGACAATCATAAAGCCGATGATGATCAACACTGCGATGGCCGGCGCCAGACGGATTCCAATGCCCAGTAAAAACGTCGTCAGTGCCAGGGTTGCCAGCCCGATAAAAAGCAGCGGCTTGCGTCTGCCGTTGAAATAATGGTCGGATGCAAAACCGGCAACCGGCGACGCGAAGACCCCGGGGATCAGAACAACTGCCGCTATCATGCTGGCGCGATCAACAGACAGGGCGTAGATTTCGGTTAAAATAGTGGGTATCCATACCAGACAACCAAACTGCACATACACAAAGCAAAAATAAACCAGGGCCACGACCCTCAGGGTGGGATGGGTCAACACCAGCCGGATGGTGGATGCAGCCGAATTGCCGGGAATGCTTTCCATTTGGCTTTCGTCATCAAAATCAGCAAGGCCTTTTTCAGAAGGGCTGTTGCGAACGAAAATCCAAAATACGCATGTCACGGCTGCCAGCAAGGCCGGTGGCACCATAAATGCGCTTTGCCATCCGAAATGATCGCCGAGGTAGCCGGAAAACCGGATGCCGAAGCTGCTTCCGACGGCCACACAGGTGGCAAAGAAACCGATCGCCGTTGCCCGTCTGGCGCGCGGAAACCAATTGACAACCAATTTGAGCGCACAACTCCAGCCCACAGCCTGCCCCAAGCCGTTTATCACCTGGCCGACGGCAAGGACGCTAAAGTGTGTCCCCTGGCTGATAATCAGATTGCCGGTGATGGATATCAATGCGCCGGCGGTCAGGATTTTGCGGGGCCCGAAGCGGTCCCCCAGATACCCCGCCGGCAGTTGAAAGGCTGTATAAGCCACAAAGAAAAAAGCGATCAGCCATCCGGCCCCGGTATTGGTCAGCGCCAGGTCGAATCGAATGAGCGGCAAAACGGCCGAGTAGTTGAAGCGGCTGGCGTAATAGAGTCCGAACAACAGCCACGTCAGAAACAATACCTGACCGGCCGGTCCCTTTAAGCTGAAGCGGTTCATAAGGCATAATTTCCCTGTGGATCGGATAGCCGTGGATTGCCAGCTGCGTGTGCGACAATTCTGAGCAAAGCGCCCTCCGTTTGTTTTTCAATGACCACCTGGGGCGCAATCGCACCGGCGGCGATCACGCTTTCACGGGCCAGCTGAGCGACTATTTTTTCGGCATAGCGACAGGCATCTTCGACCTCGACAAAGCGTTTGTTGCTGCCCTCGATTTGCGCCATGAATACACGGGCGCCGTCAGTTTCCCGGGCATACACCAGAGCCTCTTTGGCGACGACCACCGAACCGGCCACCGCACCGACGGCATTGGCCACCGGTGCATGATCCGGCAAAATAAAACGGGTATTCAAATATTCAGCCACTTTTTGAATAAATATTTTAGCGGGTGCGCCAATACCGATAATCGGAAATCGGCTGGTCATGGTAACCGCCAGATACGGACTTTTTTGTGTGAGAGCTTCCCTGACAAACCAGGGCCCCCATGACCCGTCAACCTGTTCAGATAATAGATCTTCACCATCCTGGCGCCCTAAAAATACAATGGCTTGTTTAACCATGGTAACGATTATCGCATCAAGGGTTTGCTCTACTAAAACCGCCTGATTTCTATCGTGCAGGCCACATGCAAATTCCACTGCTTGCCGGGCCGCTTCCCCGCACCAGATATCCATCTGGCCGGTCACGTGTAAAAGATCGGTGGGCGTCAGGGTCGCCTGTTCAATGACACCCTGTTGGATCAGGGCATCCGCATTGAGCTGTAAAGCGTGATAGACATCCATTTTTTTTAGCAATTGCGTCAGGCTTAGCGGGCCGTCTTCAAGCAGCGTAATTAACTTCTGATGGTTTGTGTTTGCGATCACCTGCTTTTGAGAACCGATTGTCTTGGCCAAAATCCAGTACTCGATATCGGTCGCGCGCCGTTCGAGCTCCCCCTTTTTCTTCAGGTCTCGAATTTCCTTTTCAACCCGCGGAAAGCGCGCAGCCAAAAGCGCTAAGGGCACCACGCGGTCCGGACCGACCTGAACCGTCTCCCCTGCTTCAAAGCGAATCCGGCTGTCGCAGCCGAGCGCGGTGGTTCGAATGCGGGCGGCCTCCACGGCGGTTTCAAAGGTGCCGACCCGGGCGCCGTCTTCTGAAAGGGTCACCTTAAAATCGTCCATCAGGGCCATATCGGTGGTTGTGCCGCCCACATCAATGACCAGCGCGCTGCCGTGTCCCGAAAGAAAGCGCCCACCGATGGCACTGGCGGCCGGGCCGGACAGGACGGTTTCCACCGGTTTATGGACGGCATCCTTGTAAGGCATCAGGGAGCCGTCGCCTTTGACAATCATCAGTGGCGCCCGGATTCCCTGGGCCACAAGTGATTTACGTACGGCTTCGATAAACTCCTGCATGACGGCCACCAGTGAGGCATTCAAACAGGCTGTGGTGGCGCGCTTGATGGAATCCAGTTTCTTTGAAAGCTCGTTTCCCAGAACGACCGGCAGGGCACACATGTTGCGCACCCTCTCCAGGGCACGCTCTTCGTGGGAAGGATTCAGGGGACTAAAATAGCTTGAAATTGCCAGAGCGTCCAATTCGGAGTGGAGTTGCGCGATCCAGGTCTCGATGCTTTTCAGGTCAAGGGCTTCTTTTTCCAGACCCTGGGTGGTGTGGCCGCCTCTGAAATGCGCGAAATGGCGGGTGGGTAATTTAGACGCGAGATTATAAGTGGCCATTAACTCACGGTCGTAGCCGATCAGCAGCAGCCCGACTCTGCGTGTTTTGCCTTCGGCAATGGAATTGGTTGCCAGGGTACTGGATATTCCCACCAGTCGTATGCTGCTGGGATCCGCAATACGAAGTTCTGTGAGCGCTTTTTTTATTCCGCGGGCCAGATTGTCACGGGTGGTCAGCGTTTTGCTGAAAGCCATAACCTTGCGGGAGCGGTGGTCCAACAGGACACCATCGGTATACGTGCCTCCCGTGTCAATTCCGATGACATATTCGCCGGATGGGTCCATGG
>JASFEV010000196.1:0-8747 GCA_050124655.1 Desulfobacterales bacterium | reverse complement strand
AAACGAGCTTAACATTTCTTAAGGATTGCCATTTTTTAGGACCTAAAAATTTCAAAATGTTTCTCAATTATGGTAATGCTTTGCATTATATTTTCATTTGGTTTGCCCTGCGGGATTGCCGATCTTGCCGCATCTACGGTGTCAAATGCCGTTCCGCATAGGCAACTATTGCGAAACGACATTTTCCGTGTAGCTTTGGGCTTCGCTTTCAGCTCCCGACTTGGCTCTTTGAGCTTGGGGCTTCGCCTAAAGGCTTCGACCCCACAAGTCGACGGGACAAGTCGCCCCAACAGGGCGGCAATCCTCCAGAGGCGGATCTTCGACCTCGACTTTCGCTCAATCAGGGTTAAACCCTGATTGAGCGTTAAAAATGGGTGCAAAAATCGGTTTTTGTAGGCTTTCTGGTAATGCTTGCAATTTTCGTGCAACTCATCTAAAATGAATTAGTTGAATTGGTCCAGCGCCATGGGCAGCGTTAGAATAAGTGGTATTGTTGCTCTGGACTGCTGCTTAACGCGCTTGCATCAAATCGAGATAATGACAACACTGTATCTTCAAAATCTGATAAAAAAATATGGCGGACGGCAGGTCGTAAATTCTGTCAGCCTGGATATCGGAAGTGGCGATGTTGTCGGTTTGCTCGGTCCCAATGGGGCGGGCAAGACCACAACCTTTTACATGACAGTGGGATTGATCAAACCGGATGGCGGCAATGTGCTGCTTGACGATGAAGATATAACTGATTACCCTATGCACATACGATCTCGTAAGGGTGTCGGCTATCTTCCCCAAAACTCATCCATCTTTAGAAAGCTGTCTGTAAGACAAAATGTAATGGCAATTCTCGAAATTCTACCGATTTCGAATGCTGAGCGAGCTGAACGGGCTGATATGCTGCTTGAAGAGCTGGGTATCAAACATCTTTCCGATCAACGAGCCAACTTGCTGTCCGGTGGAGAAAAAAGGCGACTTGAGATTACACGCTCACTTGCTATTAATCCGTCATTTATACTTTTAGACGAACCATTTGCCGGTGTAGATCCTTTGGCAGTAAATGATATTAAGAATATTATCGAACACTTGAAGCGACGGGGGATCGGGATTCTCATATCTGATCATAATGTTAGAGATACGTTGGGCGTCTGTGATAGAGCATATATACTGTGTGACGGACAGGTCATCGAATCCGGAGATCCGCAAAAAATTGCAAACAGTGAAGCCGCATGCCGCGTTTACTTAGGAGACGAGTTCAAATTATAAGATGGCACTTGAATTAAGACAACAGCTCAAATTAACGCAGCAGCTAATTATGACACCCCAGCTGCAGATGGCCATTAAACTACTGCAGCTATCCCGCTTGGAATTGTTGGACACCATTCGCCAGGAGCTTGAAGAAAATCCAGCCCTCGAAGAAGTTCAGGAAAGTGCTTCAGAAGAAAGCGTGGCGGAATCGTCAGATAAATCATCTGAAGAGGCAACAACGACAGAAGAAGTCACCATTGACGAAAAGATCCATGACGACATCGACTGGAGCAACTATTTAGGAGAATACAACACCCCCGGCCGCGTAAACTATGAGGCCGAAGATAAAGACACGCCGCGCTTTGAAGCCTTTATTGCACCCAAAAAATCCTTACGCGATCATCTTTTATGGCAATTTCTGATGATCAAACCCACCCGTGAAGAAGAATCCATCGCCAGTCAAATTGTGGGCAATCTCAATGCCGACGGTTTTTTGGATAGTACTGTTGAAGAATTAGCCATGATGAGCAACACGTCTGTTGAGGCAGTTGAGCAAACACTGTTGCAGATGCAGTCTTTTGATCCGATCGGTGTTTGTGCCCGCGATCTTAAAGAGTGCTTGCTTATTCAGGCCAAGCATTTTGGGTTCGAAAATACCGTCGTCTGCGATATTATCAACAACCATCTTCATGATCTTGAAAAAAAGAATTACAAAGGTATCTGCAAAGCATTAAAAATAAGCATGGACGAGGTGGTTTCGACCGTCAACATTATTAAGGCGTTTGAGCCCAAACCCGGACGCCAATTTAGCGAAGAAACGCCTCAATATATCAATCCCGACATCTATGTCTATAAGCTGGAAGATGATTTTGTGATTATGCTCAATGACGACGGGATGCCCAAACTGCGCGTCAATTCATTTTACAAAAAAACCATCAGTCGGGGCAAAAAAATTTCCGGTGAAGCCGAAGATTACATCCAGGACAAAATCCGGTCAGCGGCTTGGTTGATAAAGAGCATTCATCAGCGCCAGAAGACCATTTACAAGGTGATGGAGAGCATCTTAAAATTTCAACGGGATTTCTTTGAAAAAGGAATTGCCCACTTGAAACCAATGGTTCTCAGAGACGTTGCTCAGGATATCAATATGCACGAATCCACAATCAGCCGTGTAACAACCAATAAATATGCCTACACGCCTCAAGGTATTTTTGAACTCAAATACTTTTTTAATAGTTCCATCAGGCGGGCCAATGGCGGCGACATTGCATCCGCCAGTGTTCAGGAAAAAATCAGGCAAATCATTGCCAGTGAAAATCCCAAAAAGCCATACAGTGATGATAAAATTTCACAACTTCTAAAACAAGACCATGCGATTCACATCGCACGTAGAACCGTGGCGAAATATCGTGAAATGCTCAAAGTGTTGCCATCAAACAAACGCAAACAAATTTAGGGGGGTTTTCGTATGCAGACATCGGTAACATTTAAAAATCTCGATTCTTCCGATAACTTAAAATCATATGTTCAGGATAAGCTCGATCGTTTTGATCGTTTACTCGATAATCCAGCCGAGGCCAATGTGGTTTTATCGGTTGAAAAATTTCGACATATGGCGGAAATTAACATTGTTGGCGACCGTTTGTCGATAAATGGTAAAGAAGAAACCGTCGATATGTACTCGGCGATTGATATGGTCCTTGATAAAATGGAGAAACAAATAAAAAAAAGTAAGGAAAAGATCCGGGAGCGCCGGAGCAACGCCAAATCCATAAACCAAGGCATTTTAGAGGAGGAAATCAGAGGGTCCGAAGATGAGCCGGAAAGCCACATTCGAATCAAAAACATCGAATATAAACCGATGGATGTCGAAGAGGCTGCCCTGCAGTTGGACCTGCTCGATGACAATTTTTTAGTCTTTACCAATGCCCGTTCAGATCAGGTCAACGTTCTGTATCGACGCAAAGACGGCCATTTTGGTCTGATTCAACCAAGAAGCTAACCTCTTTACGGGTAGCGGGTTTTGATTGCCGCAATTGTTTAAAGGTGGTATAACGCGCTACCCGATTCCTTTTTTTGGAGTTCCTAATCTCACAAATATATATTCGCTTATAAAAAATAGGCTTGCAGGTTAGATATTTAGGATTACTATTACACTAACTCTCGGGTTTCTTCAAAAACCTATTATTAAAATGAAGATCTTAGACGTCCTGCCAAAAAAGGCGATTTTAGATGACCTAAAATCTAAAAACAAAAAGGGAATTCTTGAGGAACTGGTCGTACCATTGGCCCACAGCACCGGTCTGAATTCTGAAGATCTGGTGCGGGTGCTCATGGAAAGAGAGCGACTCGGGAGCACCGGTATCGGTGGTGGAATCGGCATCCCGCACGGTAAGATTAAAGATCTTGACTCACTTGTTCTGGGATTTGGTTTGAGCCGCAAGGGCGTTGACTTTGAATCCATCGATGGTGAACCGACCCACATCTTTTTTATCTTGATCACACCCGAAGACTCAACTGGTCTTCATCTAAAGCTTTTAGCGCGAATCTCAAGAATTCTGAAAAATGACCATTTCAAGGAACGTCTGATGAATGCGGCCGATCGGGATGACATCTTTGACATCATCAAACAGGAGGATGATGAATTTTAAGCCGCACCATTCATCCAGGGCTTCTAAATTTTACAACTTATGTTTGCAAATGGTTATGACTAAGCCTTTGCTTTACCACACCATTGGAATAATGGAATATTGGAAGGTTGGAATATTGGAAGGTTGGGTTTTCAAAGTATCTATTTTCGCTCTCAATGAAAACGTTTCCAACAGAACACGCCTCCATTTTTCCGGACCCCATTATTCCAGGATTCCAAAATTCCAGTATTCCGATTGAAGCGTTGCTTCAACGTTTTTGACTGTGAAACAACTTATTATCATCATAATAACCGGCCTATCCGGCTCCGGGAAAAGCACGGCTATGGCAGCATTTGAAGATGCTGGCTATTATTGCGTTGATAACATGCCGGTTGCCCTCCTCCCGAAATTCTTAGAATTACCCATCGAAAGCGATGCAGGTATCGCCGGTATCGCCCTGGCAATGGACTTGCGGGAAAAAGGATTTCTTTCAGAATATAGTGCTGTTTTCGAATCGCTCAAAAAAGAAGGTTACACATTTGAAATTCTTTTTCTGGAAGCTGATGAAAACATTTTAGTGCAGCGATACAGTGCCACCCGAAGACAGCATCCCCTTTCACAACAGGGTCAAAGACTTCTGGAAAGTATCCGGGCCGAAAAGCAGCAACTGGCAAATTTGCGAGCCGCATCCGATAAAATCATAGACACTTCCAATTTTACGGTCCATGAACTCAAGGCCAGTATCATTGAGATCACCCGCAAACGTAAGGTAAAGGTGTCGATGCGGATTCAAGTGGTCTCTTTCGGTTTTAAATATGGGGTTCCCCACGACGCCGACCTGATCATCGATGTGCGTTTTCTGGTAAATCCCTATTTCGTTTCAGAATTAAAACAATTGGATGGCACAAATGCCAAAATAAAAAAATTTGTTTTAAGCCATCCAGGTACGCAGACTTTTTTAGATAAATATTTAGATTTACTTGACTATCTGATACCGATGTATGAAAAAGAAGGCAAAGCCTATTTAACCATTGGGGTGGGTTGCACCGGCGGCCGACACCGCTCGGTGACTATCGCAGGTGCCATATTCGATCATATTCGCAAAACAAAAGAACAAATTGAAATTGTTCATCGGGATATAGATCAAGCTTCTTAAAAGGTTAAGCCCGTTACCCGTTAGCCTGTTGGCCGGTTAGGAAAATGTGAATTAGATCATCTTCGCTTATAACGGGCAAAACCGGCTCAACCGGCCAACCTGATTAAAAAATCTGCTGCTTAGAGGCCGGTGATAGTGATCAAGATGCTGCTGTAAGTAACTAAATTTTGCACGAGGAGAACCATGATAGGGATTGTCATCGTCACGCACAGTCAGTTGGGAGATGCGCTTATTGAGGCAGCCGAATTTATCATCGGCAAAAAATCCGAAGCGCTGGTGTCGGTATCGATTGATCTGAACGAAAGCGCCGATGTGTTACGGGCCAAAATCGCCAAAGGAATCAAAAAAGTCAAATCCAAAGATGGTGTCCTGATCCTGACCGATATGTTTGGCGGAACCCCCTCGAATTTAAGCTATTCGTTTCTTGAAGAAGGACACATAGAGGTGATCTCTGGTGTTAACCTTCCCATTTTAATCCAGGCGGTCAATACCCGCAAAAAAATGGATCTAGATAAGCTGGCTGTTAAACTGGAAAAATTCGGCAAAAAGAGCATCTCCCTGGCAAGCAGCATACTAAAAGGAAATAAGCGGAGTTAGGTTATGCCCCATTGGCATCTGGCAGCCGCAACTCCCCAAGATATAGACGACATCCTTACCATCGACCGCGAAGCGTTTAAACGGCCCTGGCAGCGACAATCATTTTCAGATGAATTAAACCGCAAAGATGCACACAGCTATGTCGTTCGAACACAATTGGAAGGCAGACGCACGGCAATCATCGCCTATGTCTTTGCGCGAATTATCTTAAACGAAATGCATATTCTGCGGATCGCGGTCGCATCGGATTATCAAGACAGGGGGGTAGCTAGCTGGCTGCTGCAACACTGTTTTAAACTGGCCAAGCAAAAACAGGTTGGCGCAGTTGACATCGAAGTGCGTTCTTCGAATACATCGGCCATAGCCCTGTATCATAAGGCGGGTTTTCAGCAGTTGGGCACACGGCCTAATTATTATCCGGAAACCGGCGAGGATGCGCTGGTGATGGTAAAACATTTGAAGGAGCTATTATGACTGTTAAAATGGGCATCAATGGATTCGGCCGGATCGGACGCCTGGTCCTTCGAGCCGCATGGAAACATCCCGAGGTTCAGGTCGTTGCCATCAACGACCTGGCAGATGCAGCCACCATGTCGCATCTACTTAAATATGATTCGGTTCACGGCAGATTCGGTGTGGAGGTGCAAGCGCGAGAAGACCGATTGCAGGTCGATGGACAAAACATAGCCATCCGATCGGTTAAAGAGCCCGCTAAAATTGGCTGGGAAGAATTCAACGTGGATATTGTCGCGGAGTGCACCGGATTGTTTCGCGATCGCGAAAGCGCCTCTGGGCATCTGACAGCCGGTGCCCGCAAAGTCATCATATCCGCACCGGCTGCTGATCCGGATATCACCATTGTGATGGGCGTCAATTCAAATCAATATGATCCCCGCCGGCATCATATCATTTCAAATGCGTCATGCACGACAAACTGTCTGGCGCCGGTGGCCAAAGTGCTGCTGGAAAATTTCGGCTTAAAGTCCGGATTGATGACCACCATCCACGCCTACACCGGTGATCAACGACTGCTGGATTTTCCCCACAAGGATTTGCGCCGTGCGCGAGCAGCCGCCCTTTCGATGGTGCCCACCACCACCGGTGCAGCCAAAGCCGTATCTTTGGTGTTGCCGGAATTAGACGGCAAGCTCAATGGTTTGGCCATCCGCGTCCCGACCCCCAATGTCTCCCTGGTGGACTTTGTGGCAACGGTTGAAAAGCCGGATCTGACCGAATCCGAAATCAACTCGGCCCTGAAAACCGCTTCGGAAGAATCGCTGGCCGGCATTTTGGGATACAGTGAAGAACCATTGGTTTCAGTGGATTATAACGGGTCCGCTTTTTCGTCGGTGGTCGATGCCCCCACCACCTATGTCGTCGGCAACATGGTAAAGGTGCTATCCTGGTATGACAATGAGTCTGGATATTCCCATCGGATGGTGGATTTGGCAGCTATGGTCGGTTCTCAATTATAACTTCAGATGTCAGAGGTCAGAGCCCAGAGGTCAGAAGTCAGAAAAAATGATGATAGTGATACTCATCTGTCCTCTGTTTTCTGTCATCTGTCATCTGTAGACTGACATCTGACTTCTGTCTTCTGTGAAAAAGGAGTTGAAAATGGGAGAAAGACGACCCCTGATTGCGGGAAACTGGAAAATGTATAAAACACCGGATGAGGCTGCTGAAACGGCGCGGCAACTGGTCGAGCGTGTGGGTTCGGTGTCCGATGTCGACATTATGATTGCCCCGACCTTTACGGCGCTGGCCGGGGTTCACGCTGTCATCCAGAATGGCCCGGTGGCATTGGGCGCTCAGAATCTGTATTGGGAGGCTGAGGGCGCTTATACTGGAGAAATATCGGCGGCCATGCTAAAATCAGTAGGTTGCGCTTATTGCATCATCGGCCATTCAGAGCGACGGCAATATTTTGGCGAAACCGATCAGAGCGTCAACAAAAAAATTCGAGCCGCCATTGAATCACAACTGATACCGGTCTTTTGCGTGGGAGAAACCGAAAAAGAACGTGAGGCTGAGCAAACCTTTTCCGTACTTGACAAACAGGTTCAAAAAGGGTTAGAAAAGTTGGTTTCAGAAGACCTGGTGACGCTGGTGATTGCCTATGAGCCGGTGTGGGCCATTGGAACCGGCAAAACCGCCACCGATGACCAAGCCCAGGAGGCGCATCAGTTTATTCGTTCTTTGGTGCAGAAAAATTTTGACAATACCCTGGCCGAATCCATGCGGATTTTATACGGCGGCAGTGTCAAACCGGGCAACATCTCAGCGTTGATGCAAATGCCGGACATTGACGGCGCCCTTGTCGGCGGCGCCAGCCTGGACGCCGATTCGTTCAGCCAGATTGTCAAATTTAAATGATTGAAAAGCTGCCTTCTAAAAGCCAGGCACCTTTTAGGTTGGCCGGTCAGCCAGTTGAGCCGGTTAAGCCCGTTAAAAATGAAAATTTTCTCATTCTATTTGACCGGCAAACGGGCTAACGGGCAACGGGCTCAACCTGTAAAATTTGAACTTTTTAAGTTGTTATACAACGTTACCATTTAGCGTTAAGTGTATTTTGTAAGGAAAAGAAATTTATGTCTCTGATATTAATCATCGTTCATGTTGCCGTTTGCATCGCCCTGATTATGATTGTCTTGCTTCAAACCGGCAAGGGAGCCGATATGGGGGCCGCCTTTGGCGGCGGTGCCAGTCAGACACTGTTTGGTAGTACCGGAGCCTCCACCTTTTTAAGCAAAGCCACCACGGTTGCAGCCATTGTTTTTATGCTGACATCCCTGGCGCTGGCCTATATATCCAGCCACCGCACGGCCGATTCGATTATGCCGCAAACGACCGCGCCGGTTCAACAGACGGCACCGGCAACCCCAAGCGAGGCCGCATCGCAGGAAAGCTCGGCTCCGCCTGCACCGGCAGCACAAGGGCAGACCGCTCCACAGGAAAACGAAGCACCGGCCAAGCCGGCGCAATCAGAATAAACTGAAAAACACAAATATCTGTTTTATTCAACTGCCGAAGTGGTGGAACTTGGTAGACACGCTATCTTGAGGGGGTAGTGGGCTAAGCCCGTGCCGGTTCAAGTCCGGCCTTCGGCACCATCAATAATA
>JASFEV010000195.1:0-8754 GCA_050124655.1 Desulfobacterales bacterium | reverse complement strand
TTCCTTTAATCGATCACGAAAATATTCTTCCTCAAAATAATGAAGGTTTGCTCTGATTATTACAAGTAAATTGTAGAGATTAAGGCTTTTCGATTCCTGATCAAAAATTCTACAAAGGCGTAAAATACGAGCATCATCAAGGGCTATAAAAATGAAATTCCAGAACGTGTTAGATTGACTGAATGCCTTAGCATTTTCCTTTATTGATGAGGTTAAAGTGCTGACCTGTAAAACTGTCCGTAATAATTAACTCGCCACTCTTCGTCATCGTCTAAACATTGCTTAAAATATTTTTTCATTAGGTTGTTGATCTGATCCGGTGAGAGTTCTGACATTCTGCCGCCTTTTCGAATATTGTTTACAGCCCGCTGAGCAATACTTACCATTAACCTTGATTTGTACTTTGCTGTTGATAGTTTACCAGTCCTGAGACTATATTTCAATTCGGCCTTTTTGAACTTGGGCCGAACGTCAAAGGGAATGGAAAACCTGAAATAGTAACCGTTTGCAGTGAGTTGAAGATAGCTGGGAGAATTTCGGATTGATTTACTGAGAGGATTTTTTACCACGACTCAGTCTCCTTTCCAGGTCCAATTTGTACTTTTGACCTGTTCTTTGAGCCTGATTCAGGCAAATATATAATGATTTCAATGGGTAAGTGGAGATGAGGGGGATCGAACCCCTGACCTCGGCATTGCGAACGCCGCGCTCTCCCATCTGAGCTACATCCCCACAACGGACCGTTTTCATATCAAAACGATTTAAAACGGTCAATCTAAATCCCGAATTGATGGCAAATAAAATGATAAAAACGAAGTTTACCGTCGAGCTAAAAGATGCTTACAAGGGTTTTACCTTTGACCAGGATAAAATAATGGCACCGGAAGATACGGTGCAGCGTTTTAAAGCCAAACTCAAAAAAGTCAACTTGGATATCCTTAAACGAACCATCCGCATAGACAATGGCCGTTTGGACATACCGATTTATTTTAGCCTGTGCGGTGCGGATGCCCGTGAGATTATCGGAACCAAAAAACAGATGGGCAAGGGCGGCACACCCAGCCAATCCGAAGCCAGCGCCGTCATGGAGTTGGCCGAACGATTCAGTTTTTTTAGTTTCGTGAAAAATCCCAAAAACTTTTTCGTCGAAAAATTCTGCAATATTCAAGACCGGGTCATTTGCTTCGACATGATTGCCCGATCGGTTCAAGATGAATCCGACGATTTACAGGTGACACGTAAAATTTTTGAAAATTTACCCCTCAAGTGGACCTGGGCCTATAATTTGAGCCGTAAACAAGAGACCCTGGTCCCGTTTGATTGGTTTTTTGCCATCAATGAGTTCAATGGCCCTTCGGCCGGCAATTGCGTTGAAGAAGCGATCAGTCAGGGAATTTGTGAAATTGTCGAAAGACACACCTCGGCAGTGATCAGTCATAACCGTCTGAAGGTTCCGGCCATCCGTGCGGACTCGGCGACCGATCCGCTGGTGGTTGAAATGATCGGCAAATATCGCAAAGCAGGTGTGGAACTATTTGCTTCCGATTTCACCCTCGATACAGGCATCCCGAGTGTCGGTATTTTAGCCTACGATCCGACCACTTTTCCGGATCTGAGTGAAATTGTTTGGACCGCCGGCACGACACCGGACCCTCAGAAGGCATTCAGTCGGGCACTCACCGAAGTGGCTCAGCTGGCGGGCGATTTCGACACAGCTGCCAATTATGTGGCCAGTGGACTGCCTAAATTTACCGATCTGGCTGACGCTGAATATGTCATACATCCGGGCAAAGAAATTGATATTCAAGATCTGCCGAATTTAGCGGATGAGAACATCAAGGTCGAAGTGGAAAACTGCCTGGCGGCGTTGGACAGGATCGGAATGGAGGTCTTTCTGATTGACACCATGCATCCGGATTTGGAAATCCCCGCATTTTACACCCTTATACCGGGGGCGCATTTCAGGGAGCGCGCATTGGCCACCAGTGTCGGTATGTTCTCGGCCAAGCACATTGCCGATAACCAGAGCCCTGAAGTGGCCATCGGCCAATTAAATCAAATTGATCAGGATCTGCCCGGGAAATATTATGTCAATTTTTATCTCGGATCCTGCCACCTGGCGCTGGCTGATCCTAAGGCGGCATTAAAATGCTTTGAGCAAGCCTTGAACCTGGAGCCCAATCCACAGGACGTTCCCAGCATTTATTCATATTTAGGCGTGGCCTTAAAAGATTTAGGAGAGTATCGCCGGGCAATCGACGAGCTTGAAAAGGGGGTGGCGCTCGACCCGGAAAGAACCGACATTTACAATCTGATGGGTTTTTGCCATTTCAAGCTAAAAGAACATGAAATGGCCATTGAAAATTTCAAAAAAGTCATTCAGCTGGATCCATCATCGGCTATTGACTATGCTAATATCGCTTCAAATTATCGTGATATGGGCCAGACCGCCAAAGCGATTCGATATTATGAGATGGCGCTGACCTTAGATGAATCCATTGAATTTGCCAAAGAGAATCTGGCCAGACTTAAATCGCAATGACCAAGATTCAGTCTTTGATATGTCAAATTAAGCTAGCAATAGATCCATCCAAGCGCTGAGTTGTCATACGTCTTTATTATCACAAGCTTTTCGAGGTGGCTAAATCTTGGTGGATGTAGATGGTATCACAGCTGTGGATGACTTTTAGATGCGCTGAAACTGGGTTTGAAATTTAGTAGATGCCGATTAGATGGTCAGCTCTAAACGAATTATGTCGGTTAAAATGCTGCCTTATATATCGCCGCAAAATCTTTTGCTATCTCAGTTGACCTGTTCGATGCGCCGCCGCAAATGGTCGATGCTTCCTTTAACGCCGGCCGACCGCTGATTCATTTCCTGCAAAATTTCCAATGCGCGCTGTTTGTCACTCTTGGTGGCATCTAAGCGGTCGGCGACGGCGGCAAGGTCGGTAACAAATAATTGAAAGCGATCCTGCATGAGTTCAACAAGATTGTCAGCAAAATTTTCAATGAGTTTAAACAAGAAAGCAAACTTGAGGTTTTCACGATAATCCTTGAGCTGCTCGACAATCACTTTCAAAGTGTCTCGTTTCATCTGCTGGGTGCCGCCGCTCAGGGCCTGTTGAATAACATCTACCCGCTTGCGGGTGGGTTGCTTCAGCAATTTCTTTAAATTCTGCTGGAGGCTGTAGACACCCAACCGCAGTAACGCAGCGGTTTTAACTTTGGCGGAATATTGCATCGAGGTAACCAATTTGGGCGGTGTCGGCCCGGACTGTTCCAATTGCGCTTTCAAGTTCGGCAGATCAATATTCAGCTGTGTTTCGTTGTTCAAGTTGACACCGAGCGTATTCATCATGCGCATATATTCATCATAGGCATCTGAAAGTGCCCCATGATAAGGCTGCAGAATTGTCTCGAAATATTTACCGATTTCATTTTCTTTTATTTTGACAAAACGAACAATCTCCGGATTGATATCTTCGGTCATAAACTTGTCCAGAGATTGTTTAAAATCCTGATACCCTTGGTACATGGTTCTAGAAATACCGGGCAAATCCGCTTTTTCCTCGGCAGGTTGGGTCAAACCTTTATATTGCTTTATAAATTGGGTGATTTTGCGAAAGATGTCACCGGAACGAACATCGAAAAAGCGGTTCACATCGACATTGAGTTTCTTTTTGATCTTGGACACCGCGCCGGAAATGGTAGTTTGCAACACACCTTTCATCTGATCGACGCGTTCCTGGTGTTCCTTTAGCCGCTGCATCAGTTCCTGGGCGCTTTCCGAATCCCGCGCGAGGATATCCTGATTGATCCCGGTCCAATTCTCCATTCCTGATAAAATGACATTAAGTCGTTCAAGATGATTTTTTAACAATACCGCGCCGCGCGTATGGCCAAGTTTCGTGTCCAGCATTGTTCTGAACTTCATCGTTTCTCTATTTGAAAAATCCGTTAATTCGGCCTCGGCCTGCCATTGCTGCATCCGAAGCTGATCTTTTTCCGAAAGCGTCAAATTCGGTGAGGAAAATAGATTGAATAAGGTTGAAAAGGTAAACACTTCCGGTTCGGGTTTGATCAGCGCCAATTCCTCCTTTACCTTGTTTACCAGGGTCTGAAGTTCTTGCATGGATTCGTGTTCACTAAAATCGCAATTTATGACAAACAAAATATTATCCAGAATACCCATTTTCTTGATGATGGATAAAAATTGAATGTCTGCCTGGCGCAGTCCGGTGCGGCTGCTGATGACATAGACAATCATGTGCGTCAGCAGCAAATAATCCTGTATCATCGCCAGGTGCATGGGATTCGAGCTATCACTACCTTGACAATCCGCAATTTCGATATTGGCTGCAAATGCTTCTGACGGAATTTCCAGCTGAACGTCTTTCAGATAAACTGCCAGATTTTCATCCCCTACAAAATGTTTGTGTTCCGGGAAGGTCTTGCTTTCATACTGTCGGGTTGTATTATCGGTGGAAATAATTTCGGATACGCGATCATACCCTTTGATATATGAAGACAGCAGAACATTATTTATGTTACGGGTATCGTGTGATATCAATTGGTCAGCGCTCAATAATTTCAGGGCCTCTTGAATTTGCCGACGTTCTTCGGCCTTTCTAATATCAAGCCTTGAATCCGTCCGGCGCCACTCCAGGGTCGGAAAAAGAACCAATGCCTGTTCCATTTCGGCATTCACCTCATTCCAGGATTTGAAAAAAAGCTGTGCGCTGAGTTGATCACCATTTCGCACTCGGGTGACAATAGAGGTGACCACTCCGGCGCCTCTTTTCAAATAATCACCTTGCAGCATTGAGTTTAGAAAAGTGCTTTTCCCGGATTTAATGGGACCGGCGACAGCTATGCGCATGATGTCTTCTGACATCTGAATGGGAAGTCCCCGACAGGTTTTGGCCCAATCATCGAAGCGGGATTCCGCCATACCCGGCAACGATTTCGCTTTTGAAATCAACGACAGAAGGTCTTGATTGACCTTTAAGATCTCATCTTTCAGATAATGGTAAGTATCCATGCTTGTCCTAATTTTAATGCAAGATGCAGGTAATGAAACAACGAAAATTTGCTGATCTGGCGACGTTCATACAATCTGTTACTCATAAAGTCAAAATTAATTTCAGGCAAAACATTTCCCTTATTGCTGATCATGAACGCCAGTCGCGCATCTTGCTTCTGGCATCTGGTGCCTGGCTGAAAGGATCCGTTCGACATTCAGAAAGAGCGAGTAGCCAGTGGCCAGAAGCCGGAGGCCATTTAAAATTCGCACTTCAAATTAATCAAACTGAATCCTTTTGAACAGTCCACCACGATGATTTTCGATTTTGGTCTTCATAGCCGCGACATAGTCCGGTCGGATGTCATTCTGCCAACCGGGATATCCGCCCTGCCAAACATATTTGATCAGTTCCTGAAAGGTTTGTTGACTGAATTTATATGCGCCGATATCGACCTCACCGGACCCCTGATCCGCTACAATGGGTATTTGGATGTTGTGTGCATATCCTGAGATCATTTCCCGCACAATCGACTGGTTGAGAAAGCCCTTGGTTTTTTGTTTGAAATCTTCAGGCTTTTGCGGAAAAGGATAGCGTCGGTATAATTCGCCGATGAATCCGGTGTACCGAATTCCATGAATGGCACCCATTAAGTCCCCAATCTTTGCGCGGTCTTCTATAATATAAACCGGCCATTGGGTTCGATATTCACTTTCATGGATGCCTTCCGCCATCGCAACAATGTGTTCGCAAAAATCGGAGCCGAAGAGGAAGTATTGCTCCAGAAGGAGCATATCCGAATCGATGTTGAAAAACCCAAATGCAATCTTTCCATGGCTGCGCGATTCAAAAGCTAACGGCATTTATCTTCGCCTCATTTGGGTTGTAACAAAAAAATCAGAAAGTCATCAACCCGCACGCTCAGGCAATTACCCTATGCCCTTTGCGCTATGCCCTATGCCCTATGCCTTTCGTAAAAAAAAGCGCCACTTGCACATCATATCTTCCGGATGAGGATCAGGTGGAGCAAACAGGCATTCAACCTGTATGCGTTCATCAATTTCACGGGCAAAACTTGAAAACTCTTCCCGGTGCATGGCTTTGCAGGCATATTCATCCAATCCCCGTTTGATTCTGGCCGTCTGGGTGGGGCAATTCGGAACGTGTATCATAACTTCATCAGGAGCTTCGGCAATTTGATAACCAACAAGAATGCACCAGGGGAAGTATCGAAGCGCTTTAACAAAGCCACCGAGGCCTTGCTCTTCAATATGAAACCGTTTATGCAAATCTTTGGCGGCCATCGCCGCCGCTTTTCCCCATACCCTTTCGTTTAAACTGTCTGCTGTGGCTTCGTCATATTGTTCGCTGATCTTTATGTACCAGAATGCATCAATCACTCGGTAATGCCATAACAAAAATTTAATATAGCTCAGCAAGTCCTCTTTTTCCATATGTTCAAATATATCGAGATCCATGGATACATCCTTTCATGATGACGGCTCGTGAAATGTAAGCCAGCCGGTAAAAAAAGATCCGATGAAGATCAGTCCGCCGCAAATCATAATACCCAATGAAAAACTGTGGGCATCACCAATAAAACCGATAAATACCGGTGCCAAACCACCGCCGGCGACAAAGGCCAGCGGAATGATGAGTGAAACGGCTATATTTCTTAACCTGGGTGCCACGATTAAAGACATCGCGGCAAAACCGGCCGGAAAAAAACACACGGCAATCAGAGGTTGTAAGAATACGAAGATGCGTATAACCGAACTTGAGCCCATGCCAAGCAGAAAGGTCATCAATCCGGCAATGAGCAACACGATTTTTAACGTCTGTCGGGGCCCAATTCGATCGGTTGCCCAGCCACCCACAAATGCCATTATAACGCCGGGAATCCTGGATAATGCAAGCAGGGTATTGGCCGCATTGCGATCGATGCCGTGCTCCGAAACCAGGAAAAGCGGCAGCATGGTATAAAGTCCCAGCGTGCTGAAGACCCCTAAACTAAATAGCAGTACCATCACCCAAAAGGATAAATTGCCCAAAAGCTGACCCAATGATCCAAAACTGGGTGCTTCCCCTTTAAAATCGCCACCGCGATTATAGCGCACAAAAATGGGACTCATGATTAAGATTACGATACCCAGTAGTAAAAAAACACCTCTCCAGGAAAACCTTGCCAGGACTGCTTCGCATATCAGAGGCGCGGCAATAAAGCTCAAATTGGGTGCCAGTTCATGTATGGCAAGCGCCTTGCCCCAGTGGCGAGAAGGAACCAAGGATGTTAATGTGGCGATGGCAGATGGCAGATATAAGCCTGTTGCCATCCCAACCATAAATAATCCCAGACGCATCGTCCACGGTCCGCTGCAAAATGCGGTCCCGATCAATGCAAATCCCAATGCTGTATTGGAGGTGACGATGGTGCGCATATGGTTTATACGGGACGAGATGAAGCCTGAGCTGATCAGAGTTATAAAATAACCGATTGAAATAAAAAAAAACAGGGCCCCAGCATCGACATGGCTCAAATGAAATTCAACCTCAATGCGGGGTGTTAGCGGCGCGGGGGTAATACGAGACGTAAAGCCAAGAAAAAAGATTGAAGTTAAAATCAGAATTGGACCGATTTTGTCACGGAAGGATTCAGTGGCATTATTTCCAGTACCGCCGTCTTTATAGCCATTTAAATATTCATTCATTTCAGTTTATTATATGATATTCTGCAACTGTTGGTTCATAAATACTCTGCCCGATGAGCACGCCATTTAAACTCGCACGACCATACAGCGCCAGCAGTTGCGCAATCTGCTTTCCGCTTGCCAGACGCCTTTGAGAATCCGCCTGATTAAGAAATATAAACCGTCTGGCTTGTGTGGGCGCGTTTTTCAACATTCCGTTTTTATCTAAGCACATTTTGGCAATTGCCGAAGCGCTGACCGGTGCCTCCAGCGCCAGACCCGATAATGCCGAGACAAGCTGCGGCCGAAAAACCCATTGGGCACTCAACGGTTTGCCAACAACCGTCAAACCCACGACTGCAATCATCCAGTGGGTGCTGTTGGGAATTACCGGCTCATGCGCAGCCGGCGCTTTGAGCGGCTTGCCGGCAGCCCCATCCGCCTCTACAACAATCCAGCGAAAGACGCCGGATTGCCAGATCTGATCTATTGAGTGGGGATCAAATCCCTTTATTTTATGATGAAAATGGTGCATTTGCCGACCGGCTGTCAGATGCGGGGAGCGCTTCAAAAGGACGCGGGCCTGCCGCAGCAATGATTCAACGGACTCGGAAACCATCACCGTCGTTGATTGCCGCTGCGTGGGCCAGCGAATTTTTGTCGTGGTTGTCGTCAGCACCCGATCGCCTCGACTGGCCAATTCACGTGCCATCCGATACATCAGGGCGGTTTTGCCGCCGGCACCTACGATGCTGATGACACCGCCGTCTTTTAGTCCTAAGCTATATCGTAATGACGTCATTATTGCGTTTCGCGTTTCAATTCCATCAGGTTGCAGGTTTTCATTATTTTTGCTCCTGGCTTCTCGCTGCTTGCTTCTGGCCGAAACATTGAATCATTTGCTGAAAGTCGGAAGCCGGTAGCCAGCAGCCAGAGGCCAGCAGCAGCCGATTGCATGATACATGACACGCTAAAGGCAAATCTAAAATAATTGAGGGGTCGGGGAGTTTTTAACCCAACACCTGCTCTTTGATTTGCCAAGT
>JASFEV010000194.1:0-8776 GCA_050124655.1 Desulfobacterales bacterium | reverse complement strand
GGGGCTCCGGTGTATTACCGCCAAATTAAGGTCGGCCAGGTGATCGGATATGAACTGGACCAAGATGCGCGCTCACTGATCATCAAAATCTTTGTCCATGCACCGCATGACAAGCTGGTGCGCTCGAACACCCGCTTTTGGAATGCCAGTGGTTTGGACTTGAAACTGGATGCCGGCGGCATCACGCTCAATACCCAATCGATCGTGTCGATCATGATGGGCGGCATTGCCTTTGACACCCCCACCAGTCTTGAAGCCGGTGGACCGCCTGGGGATGGCCAGGTGTTTAAGTTATACGACACCCGCGAAAGCATATTCGAAAGGACCTTTACCGAAAAAAGACATTATATTCTGCATTTTGAGGGTTCCATCCGTGGCTTGACCGTCGGCGCACCGGTTGAATTCAGAGGCATTAAATTAGGTCAGGTGGTCGATATCAAAGCCTTGTTTAATCAGGAAACCCTGACCCCGCAGATTACGGTCCTGATCGAAACCGAGCCTCAGCGCTGGCAGATTCTGGGTGAAACCGAACTGGATGAGAAATCCCAGATGGAAGCACTGATCGCCAAAGGCTTCAGGGCCCAGCTGAAAACCGGTAGCCTGTTGACCGGACAGCTATATGTGGAATGGGATTTTCACCCGGATGCGCCTCCGGCCCAAGTGAAATACGGACAAAAATTTCCGGAACTGCCCACTATTCCCGCACCCCTGCAAATCATCACCACCCGGGTCAATGACCTTTTGAACAAAATCGAAACCGTGCCCATCGAACAAATCGGCCAAGACCTGGGGGATACCCTTCAAAATGTGAAAAACCTAACCGGATCCGCCGAGCTGCAGCGAGCGATCCGGGACTTGGATGCAACCCTGAAAGAGACCCGCGAGCTCGCACAAAATCTAAATATGAACATTGCCCCGGCCATTATGAAAACCCTCGATCAGGCCCAGCAGACATTAGTATCGGTTGAGGGTACGCTGGGCAAAGATGCGCCCTTGCAGTATGAAATAAGAGAGGCCATGGAAGAGCTGGGAGATGCCGCACGCGCTTTGCGCGTTCTGCTGGATTATCTGGAACGTCATCCGGATGCTTTGATTTTCGGGAAAGGAAATGCACAATGATGCGCACAGGACTATTGTACAAAATCATATGGTTGATTGCGCTATTCGCTCTATTGCTCTCTGGGTGCCGCGGCAGTACACCCAAGACGGAATTCTACACGTTGAATTCGATCCGAAACACCCAGATGGATGCCAAACCCATTTCTGCCGGGCAACCGCTTTCCATTGGTGTCGGTCCGGTGACCATTCCGCAAATGCTGGACCGCCCCCAGATTGTTAGCCGCACGGGCCCCTATACGCTGCAAATTGATGAGTTTCATCGCTGGGCCGGCCGCCTAAATGAGGATTTTGCAAGAGTATTGGCCGAAAACATCTCATTGATGCTGGCCACAGAACAGGTGGATGTCTATCCCTGGGATGTCAGCTTCAAACCGCGTTATCAAGTTATTTTGGAGGTCCAGCGTTTTGAAGGTCGATTGAACCAGCAGGACGTTTTTTTGGAGGTGTTCTGGAAGGTGGTCGATCCGCAGAAAAGAACAACTCTACTCATTAAAAGGTCGGTTATTAAAGAGTCCCTCACAGCCACGGACTATGAAACCCTGATCGCCACAAAAAGCCGCGCAATTGCGGAATTAAGTAAAATAATAACAAAAGAAATAAATAGTTTATAGATAAAACTTATATTTAAACATTAAGTTTTAAAACCAGTTTTTCAGCCGCAGTAATCGGATCAATTTTACGGTTTAGCAGATCTTGCTGCAGGGCTTGATAATCAGCGGATTTAGGTTTAGCGCCAAAAATTTTGTCAGCCACCATATCCATAACAAGCTGTTCAAATAGGCGAATTGTTTGTGCATCGATGTGTTTGCGAAACAGTTCCTGTTTGCGTAAAAGCTGACGATGTTGCCAGCAGGCATCGACCACCTTGGAGACGCCATGGCCCTTGACTGCCACCGTTTTGATAACCGGTGCCACCCAGCTGTTCTCCGGTTTTTTGCTCATTTTTAAAATGCTCTGCAGCCGGGTCACTTCTTCATCAGCACCCGGCCGATCACCTTTGTTAACAACATATACATCTCCTATTTCAAGCAGTCCGGCCTTCAGGGCCTGGATGTCATCCCCTGTGCCCGGCAAACTGACCACAATGGTGGTGTGCGCAAATTCAGCTATTTCAACTTCATCCTGACCGACACCGACGGTTTCGATCATCACAACATCATATCCCATGGCATCCAGCACCAAAACGACTTCGCGGGTGGTGGTGCTCAACCCGCCCAGATGCCCACGTGTGGCCATTGACCGGATAAAGACGCCGGCGTCTTCGGCATGCTGTCGCATTCTGAGCCGGTCTCCTAAAAAGGCACCGCCGGTTAGTGCGCTTGAGGGATCAACTGCCACGACGCCCACTTTTAAATCCCGCCGGCGGCATTCGGTGATCATGTGACTCAGCAGGGTTGATTTTCCGGCACCCGGCGGACCGGTAACACCCAGAATAAAAGCCTTTCCGGTATGTGCAAACAGTTTCTTGAGTCCCGCAATACCCCTGGGGTCGCCTTCTTCAATCAGTCGAATCAATCTGGCACCGGCCAGCTGATCTCCTGTAAGGATTTTTCTGATATCGGTTTGCATCGTCCGATGGTGTCAGCGCATTTAATTTAGGTCACAAAATAGAGCCAATTCTCAAAGCGATTGTCATTACCAGCGGTGATGGTATTGAGAAGCTCGGCAATTTTGTGGGATATGGGGCCCGGTGCATCAGGCAGTTTGCGCTCGTTGATTTGCATGACCGGGGTTACTTTAAAAGGCGTGCTGGATAAAAAGATTTCTTCAGCTTCATCAAGCAGCTCAGGTTTTAACTGCTTCTCGCTGCACTCAATACCAACTTCTCTCGCCAATTCGAGTATCGACATACGGGTGATGCTTTTGAGCACCGCTTCTGTCGAAGGTGTCAGCAGACAACCGTCTTTTACTAAAAATACAGATTCAGTACCGCCTTCGGCGATGTATCCCTGCGTATCGAGCATGATGGCATGTTTAAAGCCTTTTTTCTGGGCTTCCATACGGGCCACCATGCCGTTTAAATAGTTGGCAGCGGCTTTGGCTTCAATCGGAACGGTCCTGGGATCCAATTTGCGCCATTTGCTCACATAAACGGTTGTTCCCTCTTTAAACGAATCACTCTTAGCCCCTAAGTCCTGTTCAGGATCCAGCGCGAATACCGAAACGCTCAAAGGGCTCTCAGGGGGAATAATTTCAAATGAAATCTCAGGATAAAAGCATATTAATTTGACATATCCCTTTCTGAGCCGGTTGCGTTTTATAGTGCCGGCAACCGCTTCACACAATGCTTCTTTTGAATAAGGCAGCGACATCTCCAGAAGTTCAGCCGACCGCAGCAGGCGATCGATATGGGCTTCGAGTCGAAAAACCGCGGGCCCTCCTCCGGTGTCATGAAAGCTGAGGACCTCGAAAATAGCCGAGCCCCGGCCGAAGCTGTGGCTCATGATGGGCACGGTGGCATTTTCCCATGAGATAAACTCTCCGTTTATCCAAACCATTCGATCTTTGACCATCTTTTTTACCTTTCAATTTTAATATAACGTCAAACATTCCAGGCCCATGGTCGCAGCCCGAACCGTAACCATTTGAAACGGTCTTTGGTTTCTCTGGAAATGTTGTTGCCTAAACGGCACATTAAAACATTTTCCGGCTTCAAACAGACATTAGGCTCATTCGTCTCATACACCTGAAACCCGTGTCGTTCGAATAGGTGCACCAACATGGCCCGGTACGCTTGAGCTGTCTTTTGGGTCCCCTCCAGATCCCACGTCCAGGAATAGCCCACCATGTAAAAGATCTTATCCTCAATTTGCGGATAGTCAACCACCAATTTGAGGATACGCGATGCAATATCAGCCCGTCGCCAGCTCCGCGCAACCTCTATCGCTTTAACTTCCATCATGACGCCTGCGCCGAGTTCTGCCCAGCGTTCACCAGATTCGGGATATGCCAAAACACCAAAGCCAATAATTGTTTGCGGAGAGGCCAGCGCCAGCACTAGGTTTGTCTCCGGATGCTGTGCTTGCGCTGCCAGGCTTTCTTTTTGGGTATACAGCGGTTTATACCCACCACTGGCGGTAAATTCAGAATCAAGTTTATACTCTCGGATGTTATCCGACTTGCAGAAAGAACGTAGGCGCACCTCACCCCTGGCAGTCAGCATAATATCTTCTTTTGGGGGAGGCGGCATCATATTGACGGATAGACACGACGAATACACATATCATCAACCCATAACAGCGGCTCAGCTGAGCAGTCAAGGGAATTCCGTTTAGGTATCAATGCAATAATGAAAGAGTGGCAAAAGGGATTCTTTTTCTGATTTGGAATAGAAAATGGCAGGTGGATACCAGAGCGTATCCGTCCTGCCATTTTTCATTAATATTTATGCAAATCCAGGTAAAATTATTTTTGGGGCTCCCCCATCACTTCCGCGAACATATCCATATCCCAGAGTCTGGCGTCGGCAACGTTCTGGCGAAATTTAACAAAGTCAACCACATCCTGGCCGGTGATTTTCTTGGTATTGAAAGCACCGAAGCCCAGGAAGGCCTCGCCGGACATGTTGGCTGCCAGCCAGTGACGATTTGCGTTTTTGGCGATATCCCAGAAATATTTCTTTTTCTGGCGAATACCGTCAATCGATTTGATCAGGCAACCGGGAAAGAGATTGGCGAAGGTCCAGACAATTTTGTCGACTTCTTTGTCCAGGAGCTCGAAATCCGCATTGGGTTGATGCTGCTTCACCAGAGCGCGCGCTTCTTTTAACTCTTCTCCTTTTTTAAATTCACCATAAACGATTTCCCCATCTTGAACATATTGGTCAGTTATGATCTGGGGGTTGCGAACCCATTGGCCGTCTATTTTAAGCACCGGCACGACTTTGCTGATCAGGTTTTTGGCTTTCATCTTGTAGGCAGACCACATCTCGCAGGAAACACAGTTCCACATGGCATCTTCATTGCTGAGCATCCAGGGCAAAAAGTCCGACGATCCTCCATCCGGAGCCGAGCCGTGTCGCGGGCCCGCCTGGCCGAAAATAGCCAGGTCCGAAGCAATCGTCAGATCGCATGCCATACCGATTTCCTGACCGCCGGCCACCCGCATACCGTTGACCCGGCAAATGACCGGCTTTTTGCAGGCCAGAATCGAATCCACCATGTGGTTGAACAGTTCCATGTACTGACCGTATTCATCCGGCCGCCGGCTGTAATATTCACTGTACTCTTTGGTATTGCCGCCGGTACAAAATGCGTACGGACCGGTGGCGGTGAAGATAACAGCGACCACACTGCGGTCGAGAGACGAATTTTCAAATCCGGCGATCACGCCTTTGACCATTTCAGTGGTATAGGAGTTGTACTGTCGCGGGTTGTTCAGGCGAATCCAGGCGACATAGAGGCCGTCCTGTACCTTTCCCTTCGGATCGGTCAACGGCCTTTTCTCATAAACCACACAGGGGGCATCTTCATCTTTTCCCCAGTGCACATCGGTGTGCAGCATGTGGTCTTTTAATTCATTGTCACGGGGCATCCAGTCTAAGGCCATGATGATTACCTCCTTAATTCAATCAAGCGGTCTTTTTTAGAATCCATTTTTCTCCCTAGAAATCAGGGGTCAGCACGATGCGTCTGTCCGGAGGCACTTTATGCGCCTCCTCGAAAGATTCCAGAATAGTGCTCATAGGACGGGTCTGCACGAACGCATCGATGTTGACCTTACCCGAGGTGACCATATTCAAAACGATCGGATAGTATTCAGGTAAACACCCCCAGGTCCCGATAATCTCAGCGTCAAAGGCCATCAGCCGGCTTATCATATACTCCAGCTTGCTAAGCCCGAATCCAATAATAATCAGTTTGCCGATAAAGCTCAGCAGCGTCAGACCGATTTCCTGGCCGGGCTTAACGCCGGTAACTTCAAAAATCTTCCAGCCAAACCCCGGCAATTCATTTTCCTTGCAGATCTTTTTAAATTCACCGGAAACCGTCCTGGCATCTTTGTCGCTGGCGTTGATGACAAAATCGGCGCCGTAGCTGAGGGCCCGGTCCAGCTTTGCCTGGGCGATGTCAATCCCAATAACGGTGCTGGCCCCCAGGCCTTTGGCAATTTGTCCCATGTACTGGCCGACCCCACCGCCGATGCCGATGACCACGACTTTATCGCCCGGCTGCAGGTCCGCTCTTTTGGCAGCCTGATAGGGTGTTGTGGCCGCATCCGCAACAACCGCCAAGTGTGCCAAAGGGATATCTCCCCGATTTTTGATTTCGCATAGATCGATACTTGGCACCGGGATGTGACTTGCAAAACCGCCATATATACCCAGGCTGTTCCCCGGCATTTTTTGATTGAGACATCGATTCCCGCGGCCGGTCTTGCAAAGAATGCATTTGCGGCAGGGCATCACGGCGGGAATAATCACTTCTTTGCCAATCCATTTCTCATCTCCGGCTACAACCGTGCCGGAAATTTCATGCCCCAGTGTCAACGGTGGCTTTGAAACCGTGGGTACACCGTCATAAAAATATCCCAGATCGGTGTGGCAGACGCCACAGCCGGCAACCTCAACCAATGCTTCACCGGGTTCTAGATCCGGAACCGGATGCTCGACCTTCTCCATTTTACCCGGCGTGACTTGTTTGGTTTCCTTGTCAAAGGTAGTGGGTTGAATCATCTGCCAGGTTTGAATCTTTTCAGGTATGCCTGTCATTTTTTTTCCTCTTTTTTTTAAATTATACTTGCTTTTAGCACCAAAATTTGAAACTACGTTTTAGCTACAATGTAACTATATCCATGTCAAGAATTTTTATTGACTTAAACCAAGCCCAGCTTTAATGTAGCGTCGATATTCTGTCATATCATCAGATAAGTGAAGCGTTCCAATAACCTAAAAGAACGTTTCAAATGTCACGAAAATCATAATGATAAAATTTTTTAAAATATGGCTGTTTCTGTTTTTCACATCTGAAACGGCTGCTATTTAAGTAACGAGGAGGATCTTATGCTACTGGAAGGGAAAAATGCGCTGGTGACCGGGGGCTCGCAGGGAATTGGTGCCGCCGCCTCACTCGAACTGGCCAGCGAGGGGGCTAATGTTTGTTTGACTTACCGCAAACACAAGGCCGAAGCCGTCAAATATGCAGAAGAAATTCAGGCAATGGGCCGCAGAGCCCTGGCGGTTCAATGTGATATTGCTTCGTTTGCCGACGCAGAAAGAGTGGTCAAGGCGGCCGTGGAAGCCTTCGGCAGTCTGCATGTTCTGGTCAACAACGCCGGTATGAACTGGGACGGCGTGTCCTGGAAAATGACCGAAGAACAATGGGACCGGGTGCTGGAAGTCAACCTCAAGGGCTATTTTAACTTCACCCGCCAGGTGGCACCGCTGCTTAAGGAGCAGAAATACGGTCGGATAATCAACGTAACCTCCATCAACGGCTTGCGGGGTAAATTCGGCCAGACCAATTATTCCGCATCCAAAGCCGGTATCATTGGATTCACCAAGGCATTGGCCAAAGAACTGGGTGCTTTTGGCGTCACGGTTAACGCCGTAGCCCCGGGCCTGATCGAAACCGCGATGCTGAAGGAATCAGAGGCCAGAGACAAAATTATCGATATGGCTATGGCCGAAAGTGCCCTGAAACAGGTCGGACAGCCCGAAGATCTGGCTTATCTGGTGAGTTTCCTGGCATCAGACAGGGCCAAGCATATTACCGGAGAGGTGATAAAGGTAGACGGCGGTCAATACATCTAAAAGCTATCTCAAAAATGCATCTAACGCCCAATGGCTTCGTTAAAAACCGATTCAAAATGCTCGAATACTGTCGTGTATGCTCCACTTTTGAATCGATTTTCGCCTTGCCCTTGGACGTGATCTGCTATTTTTGAAACAGCTTTAAGTTCTTATTTTTAATTTAATTCGTGTTTTAATGGGCAACATGCTCTGCGGCCTTGCCCAGCGAAAAAAATTCTCAATCAGGAAATGAAAACAGTCTATTAAAAATCTGAAAGAGGACAATTATGGGAAAAGTAGCGATTATTGGGGTTGGACAGAGTACATTTGTGAGGAGTTACCCGGGGTCCATCCGGGAGCTGGTATTTGAGGGTTTCAAAGAGGCCATGCAGGATGCACAGATGCGCACCACTGACATCGATGCTTCGGTCATCTGCTCGGCGCCAGAATACGACAAGCAGCGTTCTCCGGCCGGTGTTTTCGCAGAATATTTAGGCCTGAACCCACAACCGACCTTTTATGTCGAAACCCTGTGCTCCTCCAGCAGCACAGGATTGAAGCTCGCTTATTCGCTGGTCAAGTCGGGTTTGCACGATGCAGTGGCCGTGATTGGATTTCAGAAAATGTCCGAGATCTCCTCTTCAGAATCCCAAGAGCGCATGGGCCGGGGCGCTGATATCCAGTGGGAAAGCCCTTTTGGCACCATGATGCCGGCATACTATGCCATGTATGCCAAAGCACATATGGAAAAATACGGCACCACCTTGGACGATCTGGCACTGATCCGGGTTAAGGCGGCAACTTACGGTCAACTAAATGATCGCGCTGTTTATCGCAAACCGGTGGAGTTTGAAATGTTTAAAGATCCGGAAAACCGCATGGCCGGACCGGTGGCCAGTCCGCTGCGGGTAGGAGATTGCTGCGCTA
>JASFEV010000193.1:0-8795 GCA_050124655.1 Desulfobacterales bacterium | reverse complement strand
TTTTCTACCGCAGCGAAACCCGGTTCAAATCGGTTCTGCTTCTGCTGATTATGCTTCCCTTTTGGATCAGCTTCATCATCCGCACCATGAGCTGGATCAACATCCTGGGCGATACGGGGTTGATTAATCATTACCTCGTTAAATTCGGTATTTTATCTGGACCCTTGGGCATGCTGTACAATGAGGGCTCGGTTCTGATGGGTCTGATTCAATACTTGCTGCCCTTTATGATCCTGAATATTTATGTGAGCCTGGAGGGCATTGATAAAAGCCTGTTGGAGGCGGCCCGCAGTATGGGCTGTACCGAATGGCAGGCCTTCAGGGAAGTGACCCTACCACTGAGTCTTCCAGGCGTCAGTGCGGGCTGTCTGCTGGTTTTTGTTTTGACAGCCGGCACCTATCTGCCGCCCATGATCTTGGGCGGACCCAAAAACGAAATGATTGCCAACATGATTTTTAAACGCGTCATCGGCACATTGGATTGGCCTTTTGGTTCAGCGATCAGCGTAATTTTATTGGGTCTACTGCTCATTATCGTATGGACCTATAACCGTTATCTGGGCATCAATCAGATATTTAGAAGTCTTCAGGGAGAATAAGCGCATGCCAAAAATTTCGGGATGGTCCTTAATTCGTTTTTATACGATCTTGGTCTATGTATTTATGTTCGCGCCCATTATTGTAGTCATTGTGCTGTCCTTCAATCCCGAACAATTTGGCAGCTTTCCGATGAAAGGCTTCAGTTTCAGATGGTTCGTCAAGCTGGCTCAAAATCAAACCATTTTGATCGCCTTTAAAAATTCCTTGATCCTGGGCGCACTGACAGCAGTGATCTCAACAGCCGTTGGCATTATGGCGTCCATGGCGTTTGTGCGCTACAACTTTCCTGGCAAAAACACGCTCAATACATTGTTGCTGGCGCCCATCATGATACCTGAAGTCATTTTAGGGGTGGCCCTGCTGCTTTTCATTCGCTGGCTTCAGCAGCCCAAAAGTTTTGCCTTGCTGGTAATCGGGCATGTGGTGTTGACGTTGCCCTATGTGCTGTTAATCGTTCAGGCCCGGCTGGGCGGGATCAAAAAGGAATATGAGGAAGCAGCTCAATCTCTGGGGGCTAATTCTTTACAAACTTTCAAAGAGGTGACCCTGCCGCTGCTGACACCGGCCATATTGGCGGGTATGTTGTTCTCTTTTACAATATCATTTGATGATATCACCGCAACACTTTTCTGGGCCACGGCGCAAAATCAAACCGTACCGGTAAAGATATTCGGTATGTTGCGCAACTCCATCAGCCCTGAAATCAATGCGCTGGGCACGGTGATGATCATTCTGACGATTGTCACGCCGCTTCTGGCCGGCTATTTGTCACGCAAGCTTTCAAGAGGGACTTAGAGGAATTATCGCAAAAAACCGCAAATCGGTGGAAGCAGGGTTTTGAAGTGGGGCTGTGTGTTGCCGAACCGAGGAGTCTAAAATGCCGATGATCGAACTGGCCGACAAGGAGGGAAATACAAGATGGATTACCGTATTTCCGTTTAATTCCCTTGAAGCAGCACGCTCATATGTCGCCAAATCTTCGGTTGCCTTGAAAATCGTCAAAGGCGACCGGCCCATCTACTGGGTCTGCAACCCCGAAGATGCTAAGTGGGCCCTCGAGTGCGGGTATCAGGAGGTCCAATGAGGAAAGAATTCATTAAAGCTCAACATATTGAAAGGAGGTAAAGTATGAAGCATGATCTTACAGACAAATTAGATCAGTTGTTTGAACAATTTATGAATGGAGAAATTGACCGACGGGATTTTTTAAAATACCTGGGTATTGCCGGTGCCGCAGCGGGCCTGATGGGGGGCCCCTTCGGATTTGGCAGGCGTGCCTATGCCGCCGAGTCCATTCGCTTCGATGGCTGGGGAGGGGTGGTTTCCGAAGCCTTTCGCGAACATGCCTTTAAACCTTTTACCGAGGCCACCGGCGTCAAGGTCATCGATGGTGAGTTTGGCGATATGGACACTTACCTGACGCGGGTCAAGGCTTCATTCCCGCCCGGCGGCGAATTTAATCTGGCCCATTTGAGCGGTGTTTTTGATTATGCCCGTTACGTCGGCCTAAAATTCCATGTCAAGCTCGATGAGAGCAAGATTCCGAATCTCAAAAATGTGATGACCGCTATGATGGAGCCCTACCGAGCGATTACCGACGGAACCCTTTCGGCTGTTCCCTATGATTACGGCCAAACCGGTATTGCCTACAACACAAAGCACATTTCAAAGGATACGGCCGAAAAACTGGGGGCTTCATTGCTGTGGGATAAAGCAGCCTTAAAAGGCAAATTGGGGAGCTGGGGAGACTGGCGCACCAACATCTGGTATGCGGCCCTGCATACCGGGCAGAATCCCAATAAAATAACCGACATGAAAGCCATCTGGAGTGCTCTGGAGGAGCAGGTCCCGATGGTGAAAAAGTACTGGGGATCCGGCGCCGAACTCATGAGTCTGTTGGCCAACGAGGAGATTTATGCCACTGTTGCCTGGTCGGGCCGCGTGGCTGCCCTGCAGGCCCAGGGGCATCCCATCGGGTTTTTGTCGCCGCATAACTGCTACTCATGGCAGGAATGTATCTTTGTCATGAAGGGAACCGATCTGGATGTGGCCCAAAAGCTGCTCAATTTCATGCTGGAACCCAAAGCCGCCATTGCGGTGGCGGTTGGGCAAAAATATCCGTCCAGCCTTGATCCGACCAAGGTTCCCATGCCTGATGAGGTCAAGAAGCTGCCGGCCTTTGATCCGACCGGTAAGCTGGAAGGCTACCTGTTTGCCGATCCGGTTTTCTGGAATGCACACCAGGTCGATTTTGCCGAGAAATGGGATCGAATCAAAGCCGGTGGATAACCTAAAGATGACGCCGGCCGCCTGTAACGGGCGGCCGGCCATCCAATCATACTGAGAGAGGGCAGACCGTGGATGAGAAGTCGACTTCCCCAGCGGTTCAACTAAAGGGGGTGTACAAACGATTCGGCAAGGTCGTTGCAGTAGAAAAGATGGACCTTGAGATTGAGGAAGGCACACTGGTGACGCTTCTCGGACCGTCCGGTTGTGGCAAAACCACGATTTTAAGAATGGTTGCCGGTCTGGAGGCACCCACCGAAGGCGATATCTACATCAAAGGCAAACGGGTTAACGATGTCCCCATTCACAAACGTAATCTGGGGATGATTTTTCAAAACTATGCCCTTTTTCCGCACAAGACGATTTTCGACAATGTCGCTTTTGGACTCAAATACCGCGATGTCTCTAAAAGCGAGATGAAAACAAAAGTCAAAAAGGCGCTGGAAATGGTTCGGCTTCCCGGTGTTGAGGGCCGCATGCCCTCACAGCTATCCGGCGGGCAGCAGCAGCGCATCGCCATGGCGCGTGCCATTGTCATCGAGCCCGATGTCCTTTTAATGGATGAGCCGTTGTCGGCCTTAGACGAGAACCTTCGTGAGGAGATGCGTCGGGAAATCGACAACCTGCAGCAGTTGCTCGGCGTTACAACCATCTTTGTAACCCACGATCAGCGTGAAGCGCTTTCCATGTCCGATAAAATTATCGTGATGAATGACGGTCTCAAGCAACAGGAGGGCAGCCCCGAGGAAGTCTACAACTATCCCCGCAACCATTTTGTCTCGGACTTTCTGGGGCATTCCAATTTCTTCGGCGGTGTCATTTCGGGCGTAAACGCTGAAACGGTAAGCGTCAAATTGCGGGATGGCAATGAATTCAGGGTTAGGCATCCGGGTGATTGGGTAGATGGAGAGCCGGTCGAGCTGGTCGTCCGCGCTCAAAAATTCGAGCTGACCTATCCGGACGAAGCACCCCCTGAACCCGAAATGAACAGCTTTAACGGCACGATCAAAGACCGCAGCTACATGGGCGGCGAGGTCAGCTATTTTGTGGAGTTGGATAGCGGCACGAGGGTGCATGTCATCGGCATCGCCAAATTGACACCGTTTAAAAAAGGGGAAAGAATCCGGGTTCACGTGGCGCCCCGGCATTGTGGCTTGCTGCGGACAGATTAAACTGCTTAAGGAGCGACATTGACTGAATAACCTGCCATTTAGCCCGCCTCAAGAAATGCCTTCAATTGCAAATTGCTTAAAGATGAGGAATGCTCTCGACAACTTGAGGCATTTTATGGTTTATCCGGAATAGGATGAGAAATGGAATTTTCGCACATGTTGAAACCGCTCAAAGACAATTACCCGGAGCGAATCATCACCATTGATTTGCACATCGCCGGCGAGCCGGCCCGCCTGATTGTCGGCGGGATCGGTTCCGTGCCGGGCGAAACCATGCAGGCCAAACGCGAATTTTTCATGAGACACCGTGATCACATTCGCCTGCTGCTGACCCGCGAACCACGCGGTCATCGCGACATGTTTGTCGCCTGTGTCACCGAACCCGTATCGGACGGTGCCCATTTTGGTTTGATCTACATGGACGCACGCCGCTATCCGTATCTGTGCGGTCATGCTACCATGGGGGCGGTCATGACCCTGATCGATGCCGGTGAAATTGATGCAGCCGACGACGATCTGCAGGTGATGGTTGATACCCCTTCCGGGCCCATGCAGGCAACGGCTTTTATGCACGACGGCCGGGTCGAATCGGTTGCCATCCGCATGGTGCCTTCGTTTGTTTACAGCGACAATGAAACCCTAATCATTCCCGAGGTTGGTCAATTGGCGGTGGCCACCGTGTGTGTGGGGGGGTTCTTTGTGATGGTTTCAGCCGATCAGATCGGTCTGGATTTCAGCCCCTCAAATTGGTCGCGTTTCCGTGATTTGGGCATGCAGCTGATTCAAGCCGCCAATGAACAGTTGACCGTGCGGCACCCTACCCGGCCTGAGGTACGCACGGTGGATGTCACCGAATTTTATGATCCGGCGTTGGACGATCAGGGCCAGGGCAAGAGCATCGTCATCTTGGGCGAGGGCCACATGGATCGCTCGCCGTGCGGCACCGGCACGGCGGCAAAGATGACGCTGCTGCATCACCGCGGCCAATTCGGCTTTGACGATACCTTCACCAACACCAGCCCGCTGGGCACGACTTTTGAGGGTCGGCTGGTCGAAAAAATCCGGCTGGGGGATACAAAGGCGGTTGTTGCCGAAGTCCGTGGTGCCGCTCATATCACCGGCATACACGAATTTATCATCGATGCAAAGGATCCATTCCAGAAAGGCTTCTTGTTATGACCCGAAACGACGCTGCACCGGATCTCATACTACTGAACGGCAACATCTGCACACTGGACCGTCAAAAACCGCAAGCCGAGGCCATTGCCGTCAAAGCGAACCGCATTACCGCTGTCGGTGACAACGACGCCATCGGCGCCCTGGCGGGTCAGCAAACCGAGCGTATCGTGCTCGATGGCCGTCTGCTCATTCCGGGATTGATGGATTCTCATTTTCATTTTTATGATTGGGCCATGGGTCGGCAGCAGCTCAATTTGGCGCAGGTCAATTCTTTAGACGAACTTCTCGATCAGGTGAGGCAGAGCGCCGCAAAATTGCCGCCGGAGAAATGGATTTCGGGTCAGGGCTGGAATGAATCTGATTGGCCTGAACACATTATGCCGCGCCGGGATCATCTGGATGCGGTGGCCCCGGCCCATCCGGTCGCCCTCTGGCGCTGTGATCTGCACCTGGTTGCGGTTAATTCCCGCGCCCTGGAGTTGGCCGGAATCGATGCAACAACCCCCGACCCCCCTGATGGGGTCATCGAAAAGGATTCATCCGGGCGACCCACCGGCATTTTGCGCGAACTGGCACCCAACCTGGTCAAAGCCGTCATACCGGCGCCGGAAGCTGATGAAGTTGAAACGGCGATGCGAGAAGGCGTTCGCCATCTGCACGCACTGGGGCTGACCGGCCTTCACGATGTGCGGTTGATGGGCGGTCTGGAGGGTGCACCGGCCTTAAAGGCCTGGCAGCTTTTAAATGAAAAAGACAGGCTTGATCTGCGGTGCTGGGTGAGCCTTGCCGGCGAACGTCTGAACGAGGCCATCGCCCTGGGATTACGAACCGGTCTGGGCGACGATCGTCTGCACATCGGCCATCTTAAATACTTTGCGGACGGCGGCATGGGGGCGCGCACCGCCTGGGTGCTGGAGCCCTATCTGGATGCCGAGTGCGGCATGCCGCTGGGCTCCATGGACGAGCTGAGCAAAAAGATTGCGGCGGCGGAAAAAGCCGGGCTGGCTGTGATCGTGCATGCCATCGGCGATCGGGCCAATCGCGAGGTCATTGCCGTTCTGGAGCAACTAGCTGAATTGCGCAGCAAGACAAAGGAGCGCTCTTTTATGCCGCCGGCACTGCCCCATCGCATCGAGCATGCCCAGATGATTCGATCCGAGGACATTCAGCGCCTGGCCAAACTCAAGGTCGCCGCCTGTGTCCAGCCGCACAACATGATCCTGGACATTAATATGATCGACGAATCGGTCGGACCCCTTGGCCGCTACACCTATGCCTATAAAGAAATGATCGATGCGGGCATTCCGGTGCTGCTCAGCTCCGATGCGCCGGTTTGTGATCCCAGCCCGTTGGTGGGAATCCATGCTGCCGTTACCCGCCAGCGGCGCGACGGTACCCCGGCGGGGGGCTGGTATCCTGAGCAGCGCATCAGCGTCGCCGATGCCCTCCGAGGGTACACCACGGTGCCGGCTGCATTTTACGGACAGGCCCGCAACATGGGATCGCTCACTCCCGGAAAGTGGGCCGACATGGTCGTTTTAGACCGGGATATTTTTCAGGTGGACCCAATGGAAATTGCCGATGCCCGGGTGGAGATGACGGTATTTGACGGGCGGGTGGTCTATCAATGTGATCCCTGACTCTTGTGTGAAAAACTGATTGGGGGGATCGACGAGTTTTTCCATCCAGCCCCTCATCATAGCGGAATGAATTATCAGCAGCGCAATCATGCACTGTCTGAATGCTTAAGAGAGCGTTGCGAAAGAACAGCAATAGCCCCAAGGCTATGGAAAGGCGCAAATTTGATTCCGCGATGGATTTAAGAGAAACTCCCCTCAACAAATCTGCAATTGAAAGTATCCAGCCTGCAAAATCCAGCTAAAAATCCCCTATCACGCTTAAACTTGTTGAGGATGCTCAGGCCATGATGAAACCGCTGGTGTCCACCAGGCCCTCGAGCGCTACGATGGGCTTGCCGTCCGCATCAATGGTCACCTTCGGCGGCCAGTCGTAAGCCGGATCCATTCCCTTAAAATAATCCAGCCCATAAGGCAGTAGTTTGAGCGTCATCCGCCCGTTTTCGGCAGACAGCTTAGATGTCAGACCGAAATCGACTTCGCCCAGCTGCGTCAGGATGATATATCGCGGTATCTCCCGGCCGCTGCCGTCCTTGCGGACTTTGGTGGCGATGTCGATGACCGTGGAAACCTCGAGAGGATGCTTTTGATTCCAATCTGCTTGCAGGGGCAGGCCGGCGACATATAAATGGTGAAATTCGAGGCCGATCTGCCGGCAATTGTATGCCAGGTGGTGAATTTCTTCCGGGTGATCATTGATGCCACCCAAAAGCGGCGTGTTATTGTAAACGGTGATGCCTTTATTGCCTAAAGACTTGATCAGATCAGCATGGACCGGCTTGATTTCATTGGAATGCAGAAATTGCGTCTCAATTTCCAGTCTCAGGGGATTGACCACCGCCAAGCGGTTGAGCTCGCCCAACCGGTCGATTACAGCCCGTGTATAAACAGCAGGATCATAGTTGAATTTGAAACTTCGCAACCGGACCGCATTGACATGATAGATGCCTCGTAGCTGACCGATGAGCTGCCCGATACGATAAAGGTGGTCGATGACATCTTGCTCGGATGAGATGACAACATCGGTAATGCGGCTGTCGTCACGAATACACGCCATATCTGAATCGCCGGCTGAGGCATCGATTTCTACCCGCGTTTCGTGGGCCCGGAAGAGGTTTTCTGATTCAGTTGCGACGATCGAGCATCCGATTCTCTGATCTTTTAAAGCCAGCGCCTGCAGAGTTTCCAGGGCCTGCTGATCGGTCTCATTCGCCTTGACAGAAGCCGGTGGTTGGCGGGAACCCAAAAAGATCGAATCATCGCCGATCTCCGCCATAAAGCGTGCATCCAGGGTGCCCTCTGAATTTACGCGCACAACATCCTGCTGATCGACTTTCTGAGCGAAGTCTTTAAAATAGTCCGGGGTGTACGGTGTTCGGATCCAGAAGAAATGATCATCCTGTTTATCCTTTTCAACCGCCCAGCCGCTCGAGTGCCAGTCAATTTTCCCGATCGGAGTGGCCGTACAGATTCTGGGCATGATGCGATCCGACAGGTGGGCCCGCAAATACTGAGTCGCTGCCAATCCTTTTGAGATCGGCGTCCAATAGACACTGTTACCCTGAATCGGGCTGCAGGGGATATAGATGTAGTGAAGTTCGGCCCCCGCGCCTCTCAAAAGGCTGAACAGCCTCGTCAGCTCGGGCCCCTCATCATTGCAGTTGTTCAAAAAGGGCGTCTGGACATAAACGCTGATACCATTTTTGACCAACGTCGAAATGATATCCAGGCTGTCCAAAGAGACCTCATCCGGATGGATGAAATGGGTGGCCACCTCGAGGCGTTTTCCCAGCTGCTGCAATTCCAGGTTCTTCATTTTCACAAAGTTCAGCCAAAAGGCGTTATCTTTATAAAACAGATGCGGGTCGTAGGAAATGGAGCGGGTTGCCAGCCGCAGGGTCTGAACGTGCGCGATCTTTTT
>JASFEV010000192.1:0-8850 GCA_050124655.1 Desulfobacterales bacterium | reverse complement strand
GCAACCGGGTGATGCGTTTAAAATGCAGCGTTATGGTCAAACGCTGGAGACGCCCATCGGGGTGGCTGCAGGCCCGCATACGCAGCTTTCACAGAACATCATTAGTGCCTGGCTGACCGGTGCCCGATATATAGAGCTCAAGACCATCCAAACACTGGATGAGCTGGAGGTGACCAAACCCTGTATCGACATGACCGATGAGGGCTATAACTGCGAGTGGTCCCAGGAACTGAAGCTGGCGCAGTCGTTTAACGAATATCTGAATGCCTGGATTATGCTGCACATTCTCAAAGATAAATTCGGCTGGGGAGAACCCGGGTCAGCCGGATTTATCTTTAATATGAGTGTCGGCTATAATTTGGAGGGGATCCTTCATTCCAATGTTCAACAGTTTCTGGATAAGATGGCGGACTGTGGTGCCCAAAAGAGCGCCAAGATTGAACAGCTGGCCAAGCTCTATCCGCGGGTGCGGGATTTGGAAATTCCCGATAGACTGACCGATAATATTACCATTTCCACCATGCACGGCTGCCCGCCGGATGAGGTCGAAAAGATTGGCCGCTATTTTGTCGAAGAGCGCAAACTGCATACCACCATCAAGTTGAATCCGACCCTGCTGGGCCCCCAAAAGCTGCGAAATATCCTGAACAGTCAATTGGGTTTTGATGTGGATGTACCGGATCTGGCTTTTGAGCATGATCTGCAATACGAAGCCGGTGTTGCATTGATCAAGTCATTACGGGCCAGCGCTGGAAAAGTCGGCGTTGAATTTAACCTGAAGCTGACCAATACGCTGGAAACAACCAATGATCATCAGAACCTGCCTGACGATGAGCAAATGGTCTACATGAGCGGCCGCGCCCTGCACCCGATCAGTATCCATCTGGCCGAGCGCCTGCAAAGTGAATTCAACGGCCAGCTGGATATCAGCTTTTCGGCCGGCTCCGATTGTTTCAATGTGGCCGATATACTGGCCTGTAATTTGCGCCCGGTAACGGTTTGCTCTGATATTCTAAAGCCTGGTGGATATGGGCGTCTGGGCCAGTATCTGGAGTTAATTTCAGCCCGTTTTGCGGATGCCGGTGCTGATTCGATCAACACTTTTATAACCTCCCGAGCGCAAACAAAGAATTCAGCGCAGGCCGCCCTGAATAACCTGAAAACATACGCTGCGGCCGTCATCGCCGATGAGGCCTATCAAAAATCACATTTTCCGTATGAAAACATTAAGACACCACGGGATCTGATGGCCTTTGATTGTGTCCAGGCACCGTGCGTTTCCACCTGCCCGGCCAGTCAGGATATTCCAGGCTATATGTACTACACGGCAATGGGCAACTACCAGAAGGCCCTGGATGTGATTTTGGAAACCAACCCGTTTCCCAACATGCAGGGAATGGTGTGCGATCATCTGTGCCAGTACAAATGCACCCGTATGAATTATGATCGCTCTTTGTTAATTCGGGAGATCAAACGCTTTGTCGCCCAAAAACAGGATTGCACCGTTGCACGTAAACCGGCTGCGCCCAACGGGCTTAAAGTGGCCATCATTGGCGCCGGCCCATCCGGTCTGGCATGCGCGTATTTTCTGGCGCTGGCCGGTTTTGAAGTCGATATTTACGAAACCAAGGATAAACCCGGTGGTATGGCTGCCGACGGTATCCCCAGTTTTCGTCTGGATGACCCCAGTCTGAAAAAAGACATCGAGGGCATTGTTGCCTTGGGGGTCAACATTCATTATGGCTCGGCCATCAATTGGCAACGATTTGAACAACTGAGAAACACCTATCAATATGTGTACATTGCGGTGGGTGCCCAAAGTGGATTGAACCTGGGAATTCCAGGAGAAGATGCACCGGGCGTTTATGATCAGATCAGTTTTCTAAGAGCGGTCAACCGCAATCAGGCGCCGGAGCTGGGCAAAAATGTGGTCGTGATCGGCGGCGGCAATTCGGCCATGGATGCGGCACGTACCGCCAATCGGCTGGTGGGTCCGGGCGGCCGGGTCAGCGTCGTTTACCGACGCACGCGCGAAGAAATGCCGGCTGATGCGGAAGAGATCCAGGCCACACTGGATGAGGGTATCGAACTGATTGAACTCACCGCCCCGGAATGCCTGCTGGTGGAAGATGGACGTGTGAAATCCAACGTCTGTTTCAAGATGGAGCTGGGCGAGGCTGATGCCAGTGGGCGACCGCGACCGATTAAAATCGAAGGGACTGAATTTGAAATTGAGGTGGACAGCGTGATTTCCGCTATCGGCCAGCGGGTCGAACTGGATTTTTTCCCGGAAGAAGAATTACAACCTGATCCCGATACGCTTGAAACCCAGTTGCCCAATGTCTTTGCCGGCGGTGATGCCGTGCGCGGGGCGTCCACCTTGATCAAAGCCATCGGAGACGGCAAACGGGTGGCTGAAACCATCAGACAAAGGGCCGCCGTCGAATTTGAGATTTCAGCCAACCGCAGCGACCGCCAACCCGATCTGGAAACCTTGCAGATTGCCCAGGCGCGACGTGTGTTCGGCCCTCAGGTGCCTGAAACCGCTACCGACCAGCGGCATAACTTTAATCTTGTGATCCAAACGCTGGACGAGGCATCTGCTCAGCAGGAAGCCCGGCGCTGTTTGCAATGCGATCTGCTCTGTAATATTTGCACTACGGTTTGCCCCAACCGGGCCAATATGGCATACGCGTTGGACCCGATTGAATTTCAAGTTTGCCAGGCTGTGCGCGTCGGCAAAGATACCCGCATCGAAGAATTGGAAAAGATCAGTATTGCCCAGCCGTTTCAGATCATTAACATCGGCGACTTCTGTAACGAGTGCGGCAACTGCACTACTTTTTGCCCAACCAACGGGGCGCCGTATCGTATCAAACCGAAATTTTATCTGACCCTGGAGAGCTTTGAAAACGAACAAAATGGTTATATGTTTGCCGGCAGCACCTTGATGGCCAGAGAAGATGGGCGATCGGAAAGCTTGATCCGGAATGCAGATCATCTGATTTATGAAACACCGGACATCAGAGCGCGAATGAATTTAAAAACCTTTCGTGTTGAAGAAGCGACGATACGATCAGATACAGACAGCCCGATTGACCTGCACCCTGCCGCCCGAATGGCTATTTTGTATACGGCTCTGAAAGATTTGCCCATATTTATGTGAATGGATTATAGTGGAACGGATTCTATTGAAAAATTGCTATTATTGACCACGAAGACACGAAGGCTACAAAGGAAAGCATTTAATACATCTTTTATTTAAAAACGCTATTTGAAGTTATCTTCGAGGAGACATTTCCAATGGCTATAGGCAAATCCGTCAGACGCGTAGACGCGGTGGCTAAAGTTACCGGTCGGGCGCGCTACACCGATGACTTTTATATGCCCGGCATGCTCGTGGCCAAATATCTGCGCAGCACCATCGCTCATGGCCGCGTGAAAAAGATTGATACCCGAAAAGCCAGGCAATATCCCGGTGTTGAGGCGGTATTTACGTATGAAGATGTTCCCGAAATCAAATTTGCCACTGCCGGCCATCCTTACGCGCTGGAGCCGGCTCATATGGATGTGGCAGATCGCCTGCTGCTCACCCAGCATGTCCGCTACTGGGGTGATGAAATTGCCATCGTGGTTGCTGAAAACAACATTGTTTTACAGGAGGCCCTGAAACTGATCGAAGTGCAATACGAGACCTATGATCCCCTGGTCAGCCCGCAGGCTACTTTGGCCAAAGACGCCCGCGAGATTCATGCCGGCTCTAAGAATGTCATTGGTGAGTCTCATTATACAGTCGGCGGAAAAATAGACGATGCCCTCGCCGAGGCCGATTACACTCTGGATAACACATATCACACACAGATGTGTCAGCACTGTCATATCGAAAACCATATTGCCTATGCTTATATGGATGATCTGGAACATATCGTTGTGGTTTCGTCGACCCAGATTCCTCATATTGCCAGAAGAATTGTCGGTCAAGCTTTAGACATTCCCTGGGGCCGAGTCCGAATTGTCAAACCCTATATTGGTGGTGGGTTCGGCGCCAAACAGGACGTCATTCTTGAACCCATGGTGGCTTTTCTCACGTTGAAATTGGGCGGGAGACCGGTCAAGATCGATTTGTCCCGCGAAGAGTGTATGATCGGAACCCGGACCCGTCATCCCTTTGATGTTAAAATGCGAGCCGGGGTTAACAAAGATGGGAGCCTGGTGGCGCTGGATATGGATGCTTTGGCCAATACCGGGGCGTATGCCTCTCACGGGCATTCGGTGGCCGGGGCTGCCGGCGCCAAATCCCGCTTGCTATATCCCAGGGCGGCCATGCATTACCACGCCAGAACCGTTTATACCAATACCCCTACAGCCGGCGCCATGCGGGCTTATGGAGCGCCGCAAGTGATATTTGCGGTGGAGTGCATCGTTGAAGAAGCGGCCCGTAAAATTGGCATGGATCCGGTGGCATTCCGGATCAAAAATGTGGCCCGGCAGGGCGATGCGGATCCACTAACTGGTGAGCGCTTTGAAAGCTGCGGTCTAATCGAATGCCTCCAACAGGGTAAGGATCTGATTGGATGGGATGAAAAGCGGGCGGCCAGGCCAAAGAAACAGACCGGCCCGCTGCGCCGCGGACTGGGGGTGGCCTGTTTTAGCTATGCTTCCGGGACTTATCCGGCCTGTATGGAAATCGCCGGCGCACGTATCATTCTCAACCAGGATGCCTCTTTGCACATTCAGGTGGGCGCCACCGAAATCGGCCAGGGCCTGGATACGATTGTGGCGCAGATGGCAGCTGAGACGGTGGGTGTCCCCTTTGCGGATGTGCATGTGGTTTCCACCCAGGATACCGACGTGGCTCCTTTTGATACCGGTGCTTATGCATCGCGCCAGGCCTATGTCGCCAGCAATGCCGTGTTTCGGGCGGCCCGGGAGCTGAAAGCCAAAATCCTTGAACATGCCGGTCGGGTAACCGGAATCCTGAGCGGTGAGCTTGACATTCAAAACGGCGACATTGTGAATCGTAAAGATCCAGCGCATCAGGTGATTGCACTCAAAGCGGTGGCGCTGGACGCTTATTATGATAAACACCGCGGCGGTCAACTGACGGCGGATGTCTCGCATAAAACCTGCACCAATGCGCCCACATTCGGCTGCACCTTCGTTGAAATCGAGGTGGACATTCCGCTGTGCAAGGTGGAGATCAAAGAAATATACAACGTGCATGATTCCGGTGTTATTTTACATCCGGTAATGGCCAAAGGCCAGGTGCACGGTGGCGTGGCCATGGGCATTGCCGCCGGGCTCTACGAGGAGATGAAGATCGATTCTGGAACCGGCAAAATATACAATAATAATTTTCTGGATTATAAAATACCGACAGTGGTGGATGTGCCGGATATCGGCTGTGAGTTTGTCGAAACATACGAGCCGTCGTCTGGTTACGGCAATAAGGCATTAGGAGAGCCGCCGATTATTTCACCCCCGCCGGCCATCCGTAACGCCATCTATGATGCCACCGGCATCGCGATCAACGAATTGCCCATGACACCGCATACGCTTTTTAGGTATTTTAAAAAAGCCGGTTTGATTTGAATAAGATTTTACCGCCCGCTTCGCTCGAGGCGCAGAGATCGCAGAGATACTTTCTTTTCCTTTGTCGTTGAGAGGACGACAAAGGAAAATCCCTCGGCAGCTGCGCTGCAAAAAAATAAAAATTGGGCTTCTGAAATTTTCGGAAGCTTATCATCACCGCCCGCAGGGGTTGATGATTTTCGCTTTTCGGCGTCTCAGCGAAAAGCGAAAAAATAAAAAACTCAGCGCACTCTGCGTCTTTGCGGTGAACAAAATCATATTCATCCTAAAGGGAGAATGCATTGAATGTTTAATTTTAAGAGCTATGCCAAGGCCGGCAGTATTCAAGAAGCGATTGAGCTGTTAGGGAAAAACCCCGAGGCGCATTTGATTGCCGGCGGCACCGATATGCTGGTCAAACTGCATAAAGGCAAGGCCCAGTTTGATCACCTGGTGGATATTCATGACATTGCCGAACTCAATTTTATCACCCAAAACGATGCGGGTGATATCACCATCGGAGCCCTGGCGTGCTTTACAAAAGTGGCTGAATCCGAGCTGATTCGCAAGCACATTCCGGTGCTCTCGCAAGCCATCCTTACGATCGGCGGGCCCCAGGTGCGCAACATGGCAACTATCGGCGGCAATCTGTGCAACGGGGTGCCCAGTGCGGATAGCGCTACTCCTTTGATCGCCCTTAATGCAGTCGTGACCATCGAAGGCAGTAAGGGTCCCCGGCAAATGCCGCTGGAATCGTTTTTTCTGAGTCCCAGTCGGGTAGCGCTTGCGCAACATGAAATATTGACGGCCATTACCGTTACCCGTGACAATTATGCCGATTATTTCGGGCATTTTCATAAGTATGCCATGCGGGAGGCCATGGACATTTCAACCATCGGCTGTTCGGCGGTCTGTAAGATTAAGGATGGTTCCCTGCAAGACCTGCGGCTGGCCTTCGGCGTGGCCGCACCGGTCCCCATCCGCTGTAAAGGAACCGAAGATAACGTCCGGGGCTGTAAAATTAATCCAAAACTGCTCGCTGATATTGCCAAATATGTATCGGCTGATGTTCGCCCGCGGACGTCCTGGCGGGCAGCTAAGGAATTTCGATTGCAAATTATCACAACCCTGGCCCAGCGGGTTGTTGAACAGGCCATTTTGAACGCAGGAGGAACCCTTCAGTGAACCGATATATTTGCTTTACCGTAAACGGCAAGAAAAAAGAGATCCGTGTCGATGTGCGTCAATCGTTACTGGAAGTTTTGCGAGAACAACTGGGGCTGCTCAGTGTTAAGCAGGGGTGCGCTGTGGGTGAATGCGGCGCCTGCACGGTTTTACTCGATGACGCGCCTATCGATGCCTGCCTTTATCTAGCGGTATGGGCTGACGGCAAGTCCATTCGCACCGTGGAAGGCGAAAGCCGCGACGATAGACTCTCGCGTGTACAACAAGCCTTTGTGGATGAAGGCGCTGTGCAGTGCGGTATCTGTACACCCGGATTTGTGATGGCCGCCACATCTTTAGTCGAAAAGCATAAGCAGCAGAAAGTCAGCCGGTATGATATTCGGCGCGGCCTGGCCGGCAACCTGTGCCGCTGCACGGGTTATGACACCATTGTGACCGCGGTACAAAAGTGTCTGGATGATGACGATTAGCCTTTGTTGATTTGCGGCGGCAGAAGTGCCGGCATTCTTTTGTCAACTAAAATCGAAATGCTGGGATATCATACTCACGTTGACAATCCATAACGCCATATTATTTTATTTTAGCTTTATTTTTTGGTTCGACCCCGTCACATCTTGGGTTGCATCCCCAGCCAATATGCACTAAAAATTATGCTCGAACAGCGCTTAAAATGCGGACGCTGACGACTTGCCGAGTCATTTCGGCTGGCTGTTTGTCTGCAGGCCAGGATGATAACCATTGTGCGTTTGCAAATTGACTTTCATCATTCATTTCAAACCTTTAACTTGGCGAAGGTAGCTGCTAACTATCGCCTATTATCGGAGGACTATTATGGCAAAAGTTTCGAAAGAGAAAAGAACTCAAAAAGTCATCGAGGTGCTGAACAAGGCCCGTGCGATGGAGCTGCAGGCTATACATCAGTACATGAACCAACATTATAACCTGGACGATCTGGACTACGGGGAGTTGGCGGCCAAGCTAAAGTTGATTGCCATTGATGAGATGCGACACGCCGAGATGTTTGCCGAACGGGTTAAAGAGCTCGGCGGAGAGCCCGTGACGGGGCATGACGGGACGGTTAAGAAAGGCCAGGCAGTCGAAGGTATTTTCCCTTTCGACGCAAATCTGGAGGATCATACCATTGATGTTTATAACCAATTCCTTCTCGTTTGCCGGGAAAATGGAGACAGCATCAGCATGAAAATATTTGAAGAGATCATTGACGAAGAGCAGCTGCATTATAATTACTTTGATAATGTTGACAATCATATCAAAAAACTGGGAGATACCTATCTGGCCAAAATTGCCGGAACACCGTCATCAACCGGGCTGGGTCCCAGCGGTTTTGCCGTATCCGGAGAAGGAGAATAGGGTCTACAAAATTAAACATTCCAAAAAAGGCACAAAGATCGAGGGATTCTTTATGAATCTCTCGATCTTTTTTTACAACTTTCAAATTAGCCAAATACAATCCTCGGTACGTCAAGCGCACCCGGCAACATTTAACGCCTGGCATCTCTTTTGAACCCCCCCAATTTCCTAAAGATTTTCCCCCTCCGACCGATATATTCTTTACATTATTGCGCCTTCGATTGACCCCACGGTCAAGATGGTTGGAGTTGGAACAAATATTTGAAAATCCATGATTTTTTCAAATGCGTCTACCGCCAAAATTTTTGGTATTCGTGTCACGGATTTTTACTTTTGAGTCGTTTTTGACAGGCAGCACCCGCTTGGCATTCAAACGTTATTTTTAAAAATTTCATTGACTTACTGCCAAGTCCAAATATTCATTGGCTGAGGCATAAAATTTGCATTTTATATGCAGATTCAGGCATTTACAGATTTAATAAGCCCATGCGGGTTTAGCTGCAGTTTTTAAAGACCGATGTGAACTGTCAATTTGAAAAATTAGGTTTTGTGATGTGTAAAATGGTCAGACCGCTATGTTTTACTCAGGCAACACGAAATTCACTGGGGAGGCATCACTAAATGGCAGATTTTGGCCAGGCCACCAAACAGCAAACCGAATCGTTCGATGACCTGGAAGGCAAGTATTTAATTTTTAACTTAGGCACGGAAGAGTACGGGATC
>JASFEV010000191.1:0-9102 GCA_050124655.1 Desulfobacterales bacterium | reverse complement strand
ATCGGTGATAATCGCCTGATTCAAAGAATGATTGCCAACCTGCTGGATAATGCGATCAAATACACGCCCGCCGGCGGCAAGGTTGATGTAACCATGAATACGGCCGACGATCAGGCGGTTTCACTTTTGGTTAGCGATACCGGTATCGGCATAACCGCAAAAGACCGGTCGCGTATTTTTGAGCGGTTTTATCGCTGTGATCCCAGTCGCTCAGAGGCGGGCATCGGCCTGGGGCTCAGTTTCGCCCGGGCCATTGCCCGTGCCCACGGTGGCGATATAACGGTTTCCAGTGAGGTGGGTCAGGGGAGCACTTTCACGATCACCCTCCCAAAACTGATATCAAAACCTTCATCTCTTGGCTGATAGCTGCGTTGTGAGCCGGTTCAAAATACTCGCGTACTGGCGTGTACGCTCCGTTTTTGAACCGAACCACGCCTTGCTCTCAACCAAGACCTAAAAGTTTTGATATCAGTTTTACGCTTAGGTTAATCACAAAAGGAAATACCCTATTTCTTGTATTTTAATACTGCATAAAGCCAATCCGGCCTTCGTAGCCGAAACCACATCTGCGGAATAGGCTTGCCCTCGGCCAAGATCTAAAGCTTTATAAGCCTTCTTAATCATTAAATATTAAAAATTCTTCCATTCTTTTCCCATAGGATTCCCCGCTGAATCTAACCTTTTGATCATCTTGGGGTCATCTTACGGTGATCTTGACAAACTACCGTAGAGAACAAACTATTTTAAGGATTTATATCATTATTTTAGAAGGAGGAAATGACACATGATTCGTTTACGTAAAAACAAAATTTTCGGCGGTTTGATGGTCATTCTGATCGCCGGGTTCGTTTGGGGATTAACGAGTCTTAATTCAGAAACGGTCGCCAAAAAAGCAGCTGAGGCTGAATCTCCGGTGATGATGGTACCGGCCAGCTTCAGTGAGTTGGCCAAGCAGGCCCAGCCGGGAGTGGTGAATGTCCGCACCGTCAAGACGGTTGAGGGTGGCGGCCGTGTATTTCGGCACTTTTTCGGTAATCCATTTGAGCGCAGAAATCCATTCGATGACGATGGACCGTTTTCCGATGAGCGGCAACGGGAATTCAAACAAAGAAGCCTGGGATCCGGCTTTATCATCGACCGCGAAGGCCATATCGTCACCAATAATCATGTGATCGAGGGCGCCGACGAGATCACGGTACGGTTGTCCAATGACAAGGAATTTGATGCCGAAATCGTTGGGCGCGATCCCAACACCGATTTGGCCCTTATCAAAATAAAGGGCGCTAAGGACCTGGTTCCTCTGAAAATGGGTGATTCGGACCAGTTGGCCGTGGGCAGCTGGGTGGTGGCTATGGGCAGCCCCTTCGGCTTGGAGCAGACGGTCACCGCCGGTATTGTCAGCGCCAAAGGGCGCGTGATTGGCAGCGGTCCCTATGATGATTTTATTCAGACCGATGCATCGATTAATCCCGGTAACAGCGGCGGGCCGCTGTTAAACATGAACGGCGAGGTGGTGGGGATCAACACCGCCATCGTTGCTCAGGGCCAGGGAATTGGATTTGCCATACCGGTCAATCTGGCGCAGGGAATCATCCGGCAACTCGAAGAGAGCGGCGCGGTGACACGTGGCTGGCTGGGAGTCGGTATTCAGGATCTAACCCCGGAATTAGCCGAGTATTATGGGATCGAAGATAAAAAAGGGGTGCTGGTGGCCAAGGTTTTTGAAGGTGACCCGGCGGATAGGGCCGGCATCAAGGCCAATGATATCATCATCGCTGTTGACGGCAAACCCATCAAAACCAGTCGCGAGCTGACCGGAACCATTGCAGAAATTCCGGTGGGTCAAAAGACCCCCATCACGATCCTGCGCGACGGCAAAGAAAAAACGGTAAATGTCAAAATTGCCAAACGGGATGATTCAGAGCGCCTGGCACAGCAAGAGCCGCAAAGCAACGGTGGTGAACTCGGTATTCGGATTGCAGAGATGACACCGGAGTTGGCTCAGCGCTACGGGCATTCGGAAAACGAAAAAGGCGTGTTGGTGGTGGGTGTTCAGTCCGGCAGCAAAGCAGCTGAAGCCGGCGTTCGCCAGGGGGACCTGGTTAAAGAGGTCAACCGCAAACCGGTTACCGCTGTATCCGAATTGCGCGCTCAACTTGAAAAAGAAGATAAACTCCAACTGCTGGTTAAAAGACCCAACGCCGGTTTTATCGTCATTAAAATCAGCTAAACAGAATTTTTCGTTAGCCGCAGGTGCACCCCGGCGTCCTGCCGGGTGCATCTGCCGGTCTTAGAGCAAATCAGCCGGGTCTGCCGTAACTTCCCACCGCTTTTGCCAGTTAGGGGAACTGATTGGCGGACGAGTCTACTCGATCCAAGCGACGCGATTTTATATTTTTCTTTTAAGGTAGTTGTAATTCATTATTGGAAAAATTGTGAACAGAACCGCCCCGAGAAGGACAAGGTATGGTAAGTCACTTAATTGAACGCGCAGCAGACCTGGTTTGAGGATGAGCAGGAAAATGAGTAAAATCAATCCTCCCTGACCGAATCGCAGCAAGGCAAGACCCAAAGGGGGAATCGTTCCGACTGCCACGCGGGTGGCGACGACCGAGACGCCAAACAAAGCCGCTGAGCTAAAAGCGGCAGAATTTCCAATAAACTTACGATCCATCATAATGAAGAAGGCGCTCCGTTCAAGTAGGGCTTCAAGGCGGCATATATGGCAAAATTATTCGGAGTCGAGATCCCATATTCGCCTCCCATACGAACGACCGTTCCATTCAAGATGTCCAGCTCCAGGCGCCGGCCGGCGGCCAGGTCGTAATACATGGAGCCTCGAATCGACGGTTCCAGATTGCTAAAAAAGTCCATGGATTGATCAACACATTCCTCGGGCAGGTTAGCACCCTTTGCCCGCGCAACCGCTTCGACCTCTTGCATGGTGCCTCTCATCAAATGGCGCGTTTCCTCGCAGGCCAATATTTCTACCATGGGCAAGCGCGTCAGGGCGGTTACGCCATTTACGCCGCAGATCGCCAGGAATTTTTGCCACAGAGCAGTCTGAATATCTGTATGAAGCTCAGTTGTAATGTTGGAATTTTGTAATGTGCGCTGGAGCGCCTCGGTTCGAGGGCTGGTACCGCCTTGCATCTCTCCTAAGATAATTTTTCCGGGCCCCCCCGTCTGGGCGATGACCCCGGGGGACTCGATGGTCGAAGATACCAACGAGACGCAACCCACAACGCGCTCTGCTCCAATTGCATTTCCAAGCTGCTCTTCATTGTCGATTCCGTTTTGCACCGAAAGAACTATGGTTTCCGGCCCGATCAAAGGCCGGATCTGCTCGGCAGCCTCGGCGTTATCGTAAGCCTTGACACAGAATAAAACACAGTCGACCGGACCGATATCATTGGGATTATCAGTGGCTGAGGCGGCGAAGGTAAAATCTCCGGCCAAAACGGATTTGATGACGAGACCGTTTTGGCGAATGGCCTCCAGATGCGCCCCCCGTGCGATAAACGATACCTCTTCTCCGGCCCGGGCCAGCAGCCCGCCAAAATAGCCGCCCGTTCCTCCGGTCCCCATTACAGCGATTCGCATGACTTCCCTCCTTTCACTTGGTTTCTTTTCGAATGAAATTTAATTGGAAAAAACATGGGCGTATTTTCTTTTTCTAAACAGGCCGGTTGCAAAGTGCCACAAAGTGGCATTTAGGTCAAGAGAATAATTTGCCTTTATGATATTACAACCCGCTGAAAGTTATAAAAGAATTTATGTAAAGCGCATTTAATTGACTGTTTACGGTTTTTATGAAATGAACATCTAATCTTTATCCATTTTTATTTGGAAATTTATTTGTTATTTGGAAATTCATTTGAATGAATGACAGAGCCACCAAATTAACCGCCCTGACGATTGCATCTCTGAGCTCATTTATTACGCCCTTTATGATTTCCTCGATCAATATTGCGCTGCCGGTGATCGGAAAAGAATTCAATACAGACGCCGTGGTCTTAAGCTGGGTGGCCACCGCTTACCTGCTGGCCGCCGCCGTATCTTTGGTGCCCTTTGGCAAACTGGCCGATATCTATGGCCGCAAGAAAATCTATATGATCGGCATGGTGCTTTTTACGCTGACATCTCTTTTGTCTGCTGTAGCCACCTCAGTGTCCATGTTGATCATCTTCCGGATATTCCAGGGTGCCGGCAGTGCCATGGTTTTTGCCACCGGAATTGCCATCTTAAGCTCGGTTTATCCGGTAGAAGAACGCGGAAAGGTATTGGGCATTGCCGTCGCTGCTGTTTACACAGGGTTATCCTGTGGACCTTTTTTCGGTGGGTTATTAACCTATCATCTCAGCTGGCGCAGTCTTTTTCTGCTGAATATTCCCTTCGGCGGGATTATCATTTTGTTGATATGTTTTAAGTTAAAAGGCGAATGGAAAGGCGCCGAAGGTCAAAAATTTGATCTGACCGGCTCTATCATTTACGGCACTGCCATATTTGCTTTTATGTACGGCGTATCCATTTTGCCGGCGAGCCTCAGCATCATCTTAATTTTAACCGGAGTCGTCGGATTGTTTGCTTTTGTTCGGTGGGAGCTGTTGGTAGAGAGTCCGGTATTCGAAGTTAATCTGTTTGTCACCAACCGCACCTATGCCTATTCGTGTTTGGCGGCGCTGATCAATTACAGTGCCACTTTTGCCGTTGGCTTTTTGCTCAGTCTATATCTGCAATACATTAAAGGCTTAACACCTCAGAGTGCAGGAATGGTGCTGGTATCAACGCCGGTGGTGATGGCTATTTTTTCTCCCCTGGCGGGTCGGCTCTCGGACCGCATCGAACCACGCGTGATTTCATCGATGGGCATGGGCCTGACGGCATTGGGACTGGTGCTTTTAATCGCACTGAATGCGCATACGAGACTGGCTTACCTAATTACCAGCCTGATGATCTTGGGCTTTGGTTTTGCCCTTTTTTCATCTCCCAATATGAATGCCATCATGAGCTCGGTGGATAAGCGCTTTTACGGAATTGCTTCGGCATCGGTGGGAACCATGCGGCTTTTAGGGCAGATGTTGAGTATGGGAATTGTGACCCTGATTTTTGCGCTGTATATCGGCCGGACGCAGATTGCGCCCCAATCCTATGCCATGCTGCTCAAAAGTGTGCGGGTGGCGTTTATTGTATTTTCGTGTTTTTGTGTTGGCGGGATTTTCTTTTCGCTGTATCGCGGCCGCCTGCGACCTAGTGATTGATTTGACAGCTTTCACCGCAAAGGCGCGAAGATCGCAAAGGATTTTTTCTTATTTCTTTTCGGTGAGGGGCCGAAAAGAAATAAACCCAAGCCCTCCGGTCAGATTTAACTTTCTGCTGCCCGGCGGCAATAGAATATTTCTGTTACCATTGTAAGGGGCTATTTTTTGAATAATAATGTTGCCGCGAAGCGGCTGAGTGATTTTCTTTTGCCGTCGTCCCTGCTAGGCCTTAACTTTAGCGACGGCTGGTCAACGGTAAAAGAAAAAAAGTACGTTCTCTGCGGGCTCTGCACCTCTGCGGTGAGTTTTATTCAACGTTTCCTTTCAGGCCGATTTCTTCAGCCACTTCGCGCATGCCCATGATGGTATCAGTGATCAGCTCGGAAAGCTCTACGCCCAGCATTTCAGCGCCCTTTTCAATGATCGATCGATCCACACCGGCAGCAAACTGTTTCTGCTTCCATTTCTTTTTAACCGATTTGGCCTTCATGTCCATGACGCTCTTTGAGGGCCGCACCAAGGCGGAAGTAACCACCAGCCCAGTCAGCTCGTCGATGGCATACAGGACCTTTTCCATATCCGATTCGGGCTTGACATCCGTGCAAATTCCCCAGCCGTGGCTGACCACCGCGCGGATAAATTCTTCAGGCCAGTTATTTTCTTTTAGAATCACCTCGGTTTTTTTGCAGTGCTGATCTGGAAACTGCTCATAGTCCAGATCATGGATCAGGCCGATCACGCCCCATTTTTCCTCGTCTTCACCCCGCTTGCGGGCCATGTAGCGCATGACGCCTTCCACCGCCAGTGCATGCTTTATGAGGCTTTCGTTTTTGTTGTATTGTTTCAAAAGAGCCAGCGCTTCTTCCCGGGTTGGAACATTTGTGCTCATATGAATTCCTCCTCATCAAACAATTCAAGATTCTAAAGATGCTTATGCCACTATTTCTGGTGAGTCAAGGGCTATTGTCCATGAATAAATCCTATTCCGTAATTGCATCGATAAGAATATTAGGAAACTGTATTTCCTCTTGATCCTTTTTATCTGAGCGGCTATTTTGATTTAGACTGCATTACCGCACCACAAGCAGGTCGATATTTTCCGGCAGAAAGGATAGCAAGCTTGAGAACCGCACTGGATTCTTCTTTTCAGAAAATCCGTCTCCCTGAACTGTACGGACGTAATATCGGCGCAAATCTATTGGGTTTCCTCATCATCGCTCTGCTCAATCTTTTCACACCGGTGGAATTTTTTAAAGCACAGCGGGCCTTTCTTCTAGCCGGTGGTTGGATGGTGATTCTTTCATTCTACCCCGTAGTGATTTGCATCGGAATCGGGCTGCAGTATGTCGTTCAGCGCCCAATTACCCAGGTGATCAATTTGATGCGCCAAGGGCTGAAAATAGAGTCTGATCTGGCGGAAAAGGCATCTCGTCGGATATTGAATTTGCCCTTCATCATCGGGCTGGTCAATTTTGCGATGTGGATTGTATTGACGGCGCTGTTGGGCATTTTTTTTATAATTTTCCGAGACGCACCTCCTCGTATCAGCTTTTTTGTGGCATTTCGAGGATTTATGGTCGGATACATTTCAGCTATTATCTCCTTTTTTCTGACCGAGGCCTATAGCCGTAGACGGCTGGTTCGGATTTTTTTCCCGGCCGGCAAACTGGCCGGCGTACCGGGAAGCATCAAATTGTCAATTCTCAGAAGAATACGGGTACTTTACGGCGTCGGGACGCTGGCACCGATGATTATTCTGGTCGGCACCCTGGCTTTTATTTTGTGGGAAGTGGATCTGGTTACGATTTCCGGGGCTGAATTGGGCCGTGAATTGCTTATTTTTTCGATTGTCTTGTGCGGTATTTTTATTTTTGTCGGCGGTCGCTTGAATGTGCTTTCGGGCCAATCGATTATACAACCCATCACCGATATGATGGTGCTGGTTCGCCGGGTGAGAAAAGGGCATTTCAAGCAAAAAGTAAGGGTGGTATCCAATGATGAACTGGGTGTTCTGGGCGATGGCTTAAATGAGATGACCCAAGGACTCATTGAGCGGGACGAGATCCGCCAGTCTTTGTATCTGGCCCAAGAAGTTCAGCAGACATTGTTGCCCCAGAAAAGCCCCCAACTGGATACATTGGATATTGCGGCCACTATTGTCTATTGCGACGAGACAGGCGGCGATTACTATGATTTTCCGGAAACCAGTGAAACGCATCCCGGGGATCTTACGGTGGTCATTGGAGACGTTTCCGGCCACGGCATTCCTTCCGCGCTGATGATGGCCACCGGCAGGGCATTTCTGCGACAACGCGCCATGCTGCCGGGCAGGCTTGTGGATATCATATCCGACGTTAACCAGCAGATGGTCAGAGATTTTGAGGAAACAGGCGGTTTTATGACCTTGTTTTATCTGACCATCGATACCCAAAACGATTGCCTTTACTGGGTTCGTGCCGGACATGATCCGGCAATTTTTTACGACCCGCAAACCGACACCTTTGAAGAGCTGCGCGGCGCCGGCATTGCCCTGGGCGTTGACATGGATGGGCACTATGCGCAATATCAGAGAACGAACCTCAAAAAAGGACAGATCATTTTGCTGGGATCAGATGGTCTCTGGGAGGCTCGTAATACTAAAGGGGAAATGTTCGGCAAAGCACCTATTCATCATATCACTCGCAAACTCGCAGAGGCGAGCGCCAGAGAGATATTGACGTCGTGTTTTCATGCGTTTAATATTTTCCTGGGAGACCGTGCTCCCGAAGATGATGTTACCCTGGTAGTGATTAAAATTACAAAAGATTAGTGTTTGGTTATTCGTATTTGGTGTTTCGTGGTTTGCATGTTAGACACAAAATACTAAACACAAAACACAAAACACCACAGTTTTCTACTAAAGGAGGTACTATATGGCCCCTGGGATCGATCAGCTAAGTGAATTTGCAATGGATGCCATTCATCAGGCAGGTGAAAAAGCGATGGCCTATTACGGAAAAGGCAAGCCGCAGGTTAGATTTGACGAAAGCGTGGTGACCGAAGCCGAAAATCAGCTTACCGATGTGTTTCAAAATCGGTTAAACCAGCAATTTCCGGAGCACCAGGTTTTTCGTTTTGATGAACTCAATGAAAATTATTCCCATGGGCAAAAACGATATCTTTGGATTTTTGACCCGCTGGAGGGTGTGGCCAATTTCCAGGGGGGGATCCCCATTTGGGGTATGTCTATTGCCGTGCTGGACAATTTTTGGCCGATATTGGGGTTGTTTTACATGCCGGCAACCGGCGATCTTTTTCATGCCCGGCCCGGCAAGGATGCATTTTGGGGTAATGAAAAAATTCGGGTAACCGATTCAGGCCATATTGATGATGAAAGTCTATTGTTCACCTATTCCCGTTTTCACCAGCATTATAAATCCACCTTTCCGGGAAAAATCCGGTCTCTGGGATGCGCTTCTGCACATATGTGCTATGTGGCCATGGGGCGTGCCGATGCCGCTGTCATTACCAATGATTCCTTTCAGGGTCTGGCAGCAGCGCGGGTCATCGTCGAAGCTGCCGGTGGGAAAATTTGTAAAATGGACGGCAGCGATTTTCATCTCAATGAATACCTGGACGGGCAGCGCATTGACGCTCATCTGATGGTTGCCGCCGCAGAAACGCTCTCACAAGCCAGGCGTTATCTTAAGCGGCTTTAGTTCGTTTGGATTTAAACAATGCGGATTTTAATCGACCAACGGGTTTCATTGCTTCTTTTCGTTGTCATATTTTAGATATTTACCTCAGATCAAGACGCCGCTATGTTAATCGATTATCAGCATGTCTGAATCCATCTTTGATC
>JASFEV010000190.1:0-9174 GCA_050124655.1 Desulfobacterales bacterium | reverse complement strand
CAATAATGTCATCAGTGAAAGTGTCGCTTTAACCAAAAAACAGGCCGCTTTCAAAGATGTGAATTTAACTCATGAATTAGCGGATAACATACCCGCTATTTTTCTGGATAGAGGGCAAATACAACAATCACTGATTAATCTGATTCTGAATGCAATCGAGGCCACCGATCCTGGTGGATCCATTACCGTTACCAGCAAACTTGAAAGTGAAAAGAAGAATATCGAAATCACCGTTATTGACACGGGGCATGGAATTTCAGCGGAGGATCTGAGCAAGGTTTTTGATCCTTTTTTTACCACCAAAGAGGATGGCAACGGGCTGGGTTTGGCCATCACCCACGGCATCATTGAACAACATCACGGAACCATTGACGTTGCCAGCAAAAAGGGCGAAGGATCGACCTTCAAAATTAAGCTGCCCGTTAAACCGGGAGTTGAAAATGTCGCTTGATGTTACCCGTATACTGGTGGTGGATGACGAACTTAATATTTGCCAGAGCTGCCAAAAAATACTATCGAAATCTAATTACGAGGTGCAATACGCCCTCAACGGCTATGATGCGTTGAAGATGATGGAGGCCGAACCATTTGATATCGTGATTACCGATTTGAAAATGAGCAGTCTGGGTGGCATGGAGGTTTTGAATCGCGTCAAAGAAGCCTATCCCGATACACCGGTAATTGTCATAACAGGCTTTGCAAGCGTTTCTTCGGCCATCGAAGTTATGAAAATGGGAGCTACGGACTACCTGCCGAAACCGTTTACCCCGGATGAACTTCGGGCCATTGTCCGTCAGGCTGAAAGCGAAAGAGCCATACGACTCCAAAATCGCAAACTTCAGGAGCAGCAGCTGAAAAAAGCCGGCTCGCTTTCGCACCAAATCATCGGAACCAGTCCCAAAATCAAACAGGTTATCACGATGATCCAAAAAGTGGCACCTACCGATTCTACGGTCCTTATTTACGGTGAAAGCGGAACGGGAAAAGAATTGGTTGCCCGGGCCGTTCACGCCAACAGCCGCAGGAATGAGGCCGTCTTTTTTGCGGTCGACTGCGGAACCCTGTCGAGCAATTTATTGGAAAGCGAATTATTCGGCCACGTCAAAGGTGCTTTTACGGGTGCGCAAAGCAATAAAGACGGCATATTTAAATTGGCGGATCAGGGAACGGTTTTTCTGGATGAAATCAGCAATATCAGTATGAAGGTGCAGAGCAAGCTCCTGCGCTTTTTAGAGGCGCGCGAATTTTTGCCGGTGGGCGCGACAACACCGATACGGGTAAATATTCGGCTCATCTTTGCCACCAATAAAAATCTCAAGGAAATGGTTGAGCAGGGCACTTTTCGAGAGGATTTTTATTATCGCATTTATGTATACCCGATTATGTTGCCGCCTTTGCGCGATCGGAAATCAGACATTTTGCCGATTGCGTATCACTTTCTGAAGCAATTCAGCCAAAACACCGGAAAAACCATCAAAGGATTCGATGACGAAGTCAGCCGACGTCTGACTGAATACGGCTGGCCCGGAAATGTCAGACAAATAAGAAATGCCATCGAGCGTGCGGTCATCCTCTGCGATCGGAATCAAATCTCTTTGAGAGATTTCCCCGAGTTGCGCGAATTAGACGAACTTGAAGATTTAATCGAAAATATTCCATCCACCAATGCAGAACTGAAGCAGGTCAAGAAACAAATCAGAGAAAAGGCCACCCGCAAAATAGAAAGAAATTTCATCTCTAACGCTCTGGCAAAAAACGACTGGAATGTGACCCGCTCTGCTGAAAGTGTTGGCATGCAACGCAGCAACTTTCAAAAACTGATGAAAAAGCACGGCATCACCCTACCCCAGCGCAACCATCAACAGTCCTAAGACAACCGCCCGGGATGGCGACCCCCGAATGCGTCCGGCCTATTTTTGGCAAACCAACTTACGAACGTGCATAAATAAGTTTGCTGTATATATTTTTTATACAGCCTGCAAGTTTTCTGATCATCCGCTTTCCTGATCCTGAGCGCAATGATTAACGTATCGAAAATATATCATAATATCAATAAATTATATATAATTCTGCCGGATCGGTTGTGGATGGCACCTATTCCCGGCGAACGCACAGACCAACGCCTGGTTTTACCAAAAGTGCATATTTTTTTTATACAATCGCCCTGCCGCAAACTGCTCGATATGAATTATTATATCATTATTACAATAGTTTACAGTATATTATAAAGTCTGGCACGTTATCTGCTATAGCCTAATTGTCAAAACATCAAATAGTCTTTGCCAAAGAATTTTTTTTCAACTCAAAACCACCGTTTAGGGAGGCAAAAAATGGAAGCGCCATCTAAAATCCTGGTTGTCGATGATGAAAAGCGTATTTGTCACAACGTGGAAAAAATCCTGACCAAAAATAATTATGAGGTCACGCATGCCTGCAGCGCTCAGGAAGCGCTGGAAAAAATGGCCAAAGAGAGCTTTTCGCTGCTTATCTCGGATATCGTTATGCCAGGGCAAAACGGTCTGGAACTGCTCAAGCTGGCTAAAAAGGAATGGCCGCTGACCAAAGCCATCATGATGACCGCATATGCATCCACCAGTTCCGCGTTAAAAGCCATTCGTTTGGGCGCGCTGGATTACATCCCCAAGCCCTTCACACCGGATGAACTTAGAACCTCGGTGGAAAATGCCCTGAGCGGAAAGTTGATCGAAGCGCCCACAACCGCAGAAGAAAGAGAGACAATTGACATCATTGATATCGATATCCCTTTTGAGACAGACGAGGTGGCCAAATACACCGGTGATGAATATGCCAAGATGCTGGGGCGTTCGGATATGCCGGTGGTCGAGGTCAAGATACCGGAAGGGTTGGAAAATTTCTGTGAACTGGGTAGTATGGTCTGTGATATTTTTAAGAAATTGGGGGCTACCTGCAAAGCCGGCACCAAAACCAACGAATGCCCTCAGAAAAAAGCCAAAAAGGGTAAGGCGGCCAAAAAAGGCAAAGATCAAGCATTCGATGCCACCAAACTGATCGGCATCGATCAGCCCTTCAGTTATAAAGAAGTTGCCTCCATTACCGGCCCTGAGTATGTCCAACACCTCCAGCAAGACGGTGTTGCCTTCATTCCCTATGAAGAACTCAAGAAAAATGTAAGCCAGATGATGACCAAGGAGAGAAAAGATATCGATGTGGATATGCCCTTCGACAGAGACGAAGTGGCCGAGCAGACCGGCATACAATATACCGAACAGCTCACCCGGTCTGATATGCCGGCCGTTGAAATCACGATTTCCGAGCCGCTGGAAAATTTCTGCGAAACCGGTAATATGGTCTGCGATATTTTTAAAAAATTAGGCGCGACTTGCAAGGCCGGTGCTAAAACCGGCGAATGCCCCCAGAAGAAAGCCAAAAAGGGCAAGGCGGCTAAAAAAGGCAAAGATCAAGCATTCGATGCCGCCAAACTGATTGCCATCGATCAGCCATTCGATTACGACGAGGTCACTGCTATTACCGGCCCGGCGTACGTTCAGAATTTGCACCATGAAGACATTCTCATCAAACCCTACGAAGAACTTAAAAAAGAGTTTGCCCGCATCTCTGAAAAACCGGCCGTTCGTGCGCCGGTGGTCCTGCAAATGAAGCAGGAGCCTGCAACCAAAAACATTCTGGTGATTGATGATGAAGTGGCGGTCAACAATAACATTCGCAAAATTCTTGCCAAGAAAGGGTATCATGTGGATCAGGCCGTCACCAGAGACGACGCCCTCGATAAAATCCGGGCAAAGCCGTATAAACTCGTGCTGCTCGATCTTAGAATCCCGGGGGTAAGAGGCCTTGAGCTCCTACAAGCATTACGTGACCAGAATCCGGAGGCAAAGGTCATTATTATTACGGGCTATGCCAGCATTGAAACCGCTGTTGAAGCGGCCAGACTCGGCGCCATCGACTACCTCGCTAAACCCTTCACACCCGACGAAATTCGTGATGCGACCGCCAAGGCCTTTCGCCTGGCAGCATAGGAATATAGATAGACCGCAAGAGATCTCCCGAGCGCGCTGGCTCTCGGGAGATTTTTTTTATCCTTTCCGAGTGGGCCTGACTCACACACCGCACAGGGCCAGCCGCATTTACACCGCTTGTCATATTAATTTTCCGAAAAAGGGACAGCGGCACAAGTGTTGTAGTAGAAAAGCGTTCCGCAATCGGAACGTTTTTTTGACAACCACTATAGAACACGGTTGGTCCGATCTTTGAACATTATTCTTTTTGGTTTTGGACACTGACCGACAGCCTTTCCATATCAAGATTTGCAACCCAACCTTTTTTCCCGATGAATCCGGATTTTATTGACAACCATGGCGATTACGTATATAGAAACACCTTTTGCTTAAAAACGGTCCGGATAGGATTAATCTTTATATCCTATCGTAATTACACATAATTTCATTTAATAACGGATATGATCGGGCCTCAAAATACACCCGCCAGGGATTGAGATGCACAAGGATTATTTGAGGGAGAATGTGCCATGTCTAAAAGAGAGGTAAAAGGCTCTGTGCTGGTCGTCGGTGGGGGAATTGCCGGCATGCAATCGGCTTTGGATTTAGCCAATTCCGGGTACTATGTCTACCTGTTGGAAAAATCACCATCCATCGGGGGTGTCATGTCCCAGTTGGACAAGACGTTTCCCACCAACGATTGTGCCATGTGAATTATCTCGCCGAAACTGGTCGAGGTCGGCCGGCATTTGAACATCGAACTGATCACCTATGCAGACCTTGAAAGTGTGGAAGGATCTGCCGGGAATTTCACGGTAAAGGTTAAAAAGCGAGCCCGCAGCATCATCGAAGAACGCTGCACCGGCTGTGGTGCCTGCGTTGAAAACTGCCCTGTGGTGCTGGAATCCACGATATAAATTCCAAAGCTTTTCTACCAAAATGGATATCATCAACGGGGCTTAAGCGACAACCGGTACATCATTTTACAGTTGTATTTTAAACGCAAACCTTAACAGCAAGACACACAAAAAAGGCTTATGATCCATGCAAAACAGCGCTCAAACGGAAACAGGCCAGACTCAAGTCGATTGGCAGCAGATCGGAAAAATAATCAAGACATACAAGGGAAGCCGGGAAGCCTTGCTGATGATCATGCAGGACATCAGTGATATCTATAATTACGTGCCGGCAGAAGTCATACCGCTTCTGGTAGAAAAGTTAGGTGTTAAGGAAAGTTTAGTTTACAGCGTCGCAACTTTTTATAAAACCATCAGTCTGGAGCCTCGCGGAAAATATATCGTTAATGTCTGCACGGGAACGGCTTGCCATGTGCGTGGGGCAGATAAAATCATGGAGGCTCTGGAAAATAAACTTGACATTCAAGAGGGACAGACGACCGGGGACGGCCTTTTTACGCTCGAAGCCGTTCGCTGCATCGGCTGTTGTGCTTCAGGTCCTGTGATCACAGTAAATCAGGATACCCACGGCGGCCTCGATCGTTCCAAGGTGACAAACGTTATTGATGATTACAGCTCACAGGCTTCTTAACGGCAAAGGCTAGCGGAGGTTTCAGGGGACCATGGCAAAACTGGCAGACAGATCGGCGCTTGAAGCGTTCAGGCAAAAACTTCAGAACAAAAATAAGAGAAGCAAAAAGAAGCTCATTTCACTTTGTGCGGGTTCCGGCTGCGGCGCTTACGGTACGGCCAAAGTTCATGAATCGCTGGTGGCCGAGCTCAAAAAGCAGAACTTGGATAAAAAAGTAGCAGTCAAGCTTACGGGATGCCACGGGTTTTGTGAAAAAGGTCCCATTATGGTCATTCATCCTGAGGGCATATTCTACCCCCAGATCAAAGAAGATCACATACCACAAATCGTCGAAGAAACCATTAAAAATGGAGAGCTGGTAAAATCACTGATTTATAAAGAGCCGACAACCAAAAAGAAAATTACCCTTGAAGAGGACATCCCTTTCTATAAGCTCCAGCAACGAATCATATTCGGCGATAATGGATTAATCGATCCGACCAGCATCCATGATTATATCGCCTCCGGCGGTTATTCAGCGTTAGAAAAAGCGCTCTTTGACATCAAACCGAATCAGATTATCACTGAGGTGAAAAACGCCGGATTGCGGGGCCGCGGGGGCGGCGGATTTCCAACTGGCATCAAATGGGAGACCTGTCGCAGGCAAAAGGGTGAAAAGTATGTCATCTGCAATGCAGACGAGGGTGATCCGGGCGCATACATGGATCGAAGCTTATTGGAGGGTAATCCTCACAGTGTCATAGAGGGCATGATTATCGGGGCCATTGCGATCGGCTCCCACGAAGGCTATGTGTATGTGCGACACGAATATCCTCTGGCAGTTCAGAATTTATCCACTGCACTGCAAAAAGCGAAAAATCTGGGGCTCCTGGGAAAAAATATTCTGGGCACTGGATTTAATTTCGACATCCATATTAGCCGCGGCGGCGGTGCTTTTGTGTGCGGCGAATCCACCGCATTAATGGCTTCGCTTGAAGGCAATCCCGGCCGCCCTAAAGCCAAATATATCCATACGGTGGAAAAAGGATTCCGCAACAACCCCTCCAACCTGAACAACGTTGAAACCTGGGCCAATGTGCCGGTGATCATCAACCAGGGGGCTGATTGGTATGCATCAATCGGCACCGAAAGAAGCAAGGGCACCAAAATATTTTCACTGGTCGGCAAAGTCGTTAACACCGGCTTGGTGGAAGTTCCGATGGGAACGACGTTGCGGACCATCATCTATGATATTGGCGGTGGCATTCCCAAAGGCAAGGAATTTAAAGCGGTCCAAACCGGAGGTCCATCGGGGGGCTGTATTCCTGAACAATTCCTGGATCTGGGCGTCGATTTTGATGAACTGGCCAAAGTCGGGTCCATCATGGGGTCCGGCGGCATGATCGTCATGGATCAGGATACCTGCATGGTGGATGTCGCCCGCTATTTCGTCGATTTTTTAAAAGACGAATCCTGCGGTCAATGCAATCCCTGCCGTGAGGGCCTTAAACAAATGCTGACGGTTTTAACCGGTATCTGCGAAGGCCGCGGAAAAGACGGCGATATCGAAATGCTGGAAGAACTGGGCATGATGATGCAGAAATTTTCGCTCTGCGGATTGGGCACCTCAGCCCCCAATCCGGTTTTAACCAATATTCTATATTTCCGTGAAGAATACGAGGCGCATATACGTGATAAAAAATGTCCGGCCGGTGTCTGCAAACCGCTTTTTCATTATGAAATTGACGAAGAAAACTGCACCGGATGTCACGTGTGCTTTCGAAAATGTCCTCAGGAAGCCATATCCGGCGAAAAGAAAAAATTGCATACCATCGACCAGGAAAAATGCATCAAGTGCAGTATCTGCTACGAGGCCTGTAAATTTAATGCAGTCACAATTTGCTAAATCCAAGAAGGAAGACCCAACATGGTAACGTTTAAACTCAACGGAAAGACGGTACAGGGCCAAGAAGGCCAGTACATTCTTCAGGTCGCCGAAAAATATGGCATTGACATCCCAACCCTGTGTCACCACAAGGCCCTGGAACCGGCCGGCATGTGCCGCCTGTGTACGGTGGAATTGTTCGACGGACGCAGAACCCGTTTTGTGACCGCCTGCAACTATCCCATCTGGGAGGGTATGGAAGTCAAAACGGACTCCGAAGCGGTTCACCAGGGGCGCAAGTTGATTGTGGAATTGCTGCTGGCCCGTTGTCCGGAAGTACCGATTTTAAAAGATCTGGCCAAACAATATGAAATCGAGGAACCGCGGTTTGAGAAAGAAACCGATACCTGCATTCTTTGCGGGCTGTGTACCCGCACCTGCGAAAGGATGGGCGCCAATGCCATCATGCTGACCGAAAGGGGGCTTGATCTGAAAGTGGACACCCCCTTTCATGATCAGACGGATCTCTGCATTGCCTGCGGTGCCTGTGCTTCCGTCTGCCCGACAGGACACATTACCCTGGAAAAAATCAAAGCACAGCACACCCGGCGAAAAGCGAATCCCATTCCTTCTGAATATGAAATGGGTCTGAAGGGCCGCAAACCGGTTTATGTGCCCTATGCCCAGGCTGTGCCCAACACACCGGCTATCGACCGCGATGTTTGCGTCCACTTCAAAACCGGTGAGTGCAAGATCTGCGCTGAATTCTGCGGGGTAGATGCCATTGATCATAGCCAAAAAGACGAAATTATCGAACTCAACGTTGGCTCGATAATCCTGGCACCGGGCTTTGAACCCTTTGATCCGTCACAGTTCGATGCCTATAACTATGCCCAGCACCCCAATGTCATCACCTCCATGGAGATGGAGCGCATTCTTTCCGCATCGGGCCCCACCGGGGGTCATCTAGTGCGTCCCTCGGACCACAGCGAGCCCAAAAAGATCGCCTGGTTTCAATGCGTGGGATCAAGAGATATGAACCGTTGTGATAATTCCCACTGTTCGTCGGTGTGCTGTATGTACGCCATCAAAGAAGCCGTCATTGCCAAAGAGCATGCCGGCGATGATCTGGACTGCGCCATATTTTACATGGACATGCGCACTCACGGCAAAGATTTTGAGCGCTTTTACAACAACGCCAAAGAAAAGCAAGGCGTCCGATTTCTACGCAGCCGGGTGCATACGATCGATCCGGCCGGCGATTCCGGTGATTTATCCGTCCGCTACGTGACCGATGACGGCGAACTCAAGACCGATATTTTTAACATGATCGTCCTTTCGATCGGCTTGCAAACGCCTTCCGAGGTCGCAGAGCTCGCCCGGCGCCTGGACTTAGAGCTCACCGATGGGAACTTTTGCAAAACACAGGACTTTGATCCGGTGGCCACCTCCAAAGAAGGCATATTTGTCTGCGGCGCCTTCCAGGGCCCGAAAGACATACCCCAGTCGGTAGTGGATGCCAGCGCCGCCGCAACGGCAGCCGGTGAACTATTGAGCGCGGCCCGTCACACGGAAACCAAAACCCCGGAAATCGTTCCGGAAACAGACGTCACCAATGAGCGCCCGCGGATCGGGGTCTTTGTTTGCCGCTGCGGCATCAACATCGCCGGGGTTGTCGATGTGCCGGCTGTGGCCGAATATGCCGCCACTTTGCCCTACGTGGAATATATAAGCGATAATCTGTATTCCTGCTCTCAGGACACG
>JASFEV010000189.1:0-9194 GCA_050124655.1 Desulfobacterales bacterium | reverse complement strand
GCAGAATCTTCTGTTGCACCTTTCTTTGCATCCAGTGTGCGTTGAAGCCGTGTCGGGGCCTCGACGATGGCGTTTGACAGATCGAGGGGTAATTTTGGTAAAGCGATGGGATCGGTCATTAGATAATCTCCAATTCAGCCTGCAGAGCGCCTGCGGCTTTAAGCGCCTGGAAGATCGCGATCAGATCCCGGGGAGATACGCCAAGCGCATTCAATGCCTTAACCACCTCTCCGATGCTGACACCCGATTCCACCAGGAATATGGGATTTTTGCCCTCTTGAACCAAGATCTCAGACTCTGGTGTCACCACGGTCTCCCCGCCCCGTGAAAACGGCAGCGGCTGCGAGACCTCCTGGGATTCATTGATCTGAATGCTCAAATTGCCATGGGCAATGGCGATGGTCGCAATCCGAACATTTTCTCCCATAATGACCGTACCGGTGCGTTCATTAACGACCACCTTGGAAACCATATCCGGTGTGACCCCCAAACTCTCGATCATGGTCACAAACTGGACCGTATTGCCGAGGTAGTTTTCGGGTACCGTTACCCGAATCGAGCCGGCATTTTCGGTTCGTGCCAGCTGATCGTAAAAGGCGCGATTGATGGCCTGGGCCACCCGGCTGGCGGTGGTAAAATCCGGTGTTTTCAACGCCAGGGTGAGTGCAGATTTCTCATTAAAATTCGTATGCAGCTCTTTTTCCACCAAGGCGCCACCGACAACCCGACCCACCGTCGGAAAATTCTTTTGAACCTGATCACCGGAATTGCCGCTCACCGCGAATCCACCGGTGCTGACCGGCCCTTGGGCTACGGCATACACATTACCGTCGGCAGCTCGCAACGGGGTAAACAGCAGCGTACCGCCCTGCAGGTTTTCCGCATCGCCGATGGAGCTCACCAAGACATCAAGCTGGCTGCCTAAACTGGCAAACGGCGGCAATTCAGCGGTAACCATAACTGCCGCAACATTTTCGACATCTTCAATGTCGCTGGTTTGGACGGTCACCCCCATTTTTTCCAGCAGGCTGGCCAACGATTGGATGGTAAACAAGGAATCATCGCTGTCACCCGTACCCTCCAGCCCCACCACCAGCCCGTAGCCCACCAGCTGATTTGAACGCACACCTTTGATATCGGCAATATCCTTGATCCGAACCGCATGCGTTTCCGGGATCGAAACCATAAAGGTTGCCAAAACCCAAAAAAAGATGAAGATGTATTTAACGGTCGTGGGTATTTGAAAGCATTTGTGCATCGTTATTTTTTCCTTCTACAGGTCTTAAAAGGGCCAGACGGAATTGAGCAAATTGGCCAACCACCCGGGGCGCTGCCGGTCATGGACAATACCACTTCCACTATACGCAATCCTGGCATCGGAAACAAAAGTGGACAGAATGACATTGTCGTCATCGATATCTCGCGGCCGAATGATCCCGGATAAGATGATCATCTGGGTTTCATGGTTGACGAGGATCTCACGCGACCCCACAATTTTTAAGTTGCCGTTGGGCAACAACTCTGTAACCCGGCAGGTGATGAAGGCGTTCAGATCTCCGCTGCGTGAGGTGCTCCCGGCGCCGTCAAAATCACTGGACATATTGCCTTTAATCGAAGGATTGCCAAATGGATTGGGTCTGGGCAGTTTGTTGGGAATTTCGTCTAAGACCCTGTTTTCATACCAGTCTTCGATGTCAAAAAGTGTATCAATGCCAGCCTCCAGACTCGATGTTCGACCGGTTTTGGTGTCGGCGGAATTGGTGGCCTTGGAGGACTCGGATATCTTCACGGTGACGATATCACCGACTTTACGGGCCTTGGTATCGATAAAAAAATCATTGAACATGCTGCGCGTTGCGTAAAGCGAGCCGTTTGATTCGTAGAGCGAGCCGTTGAATTCCGGTTTGGGTAACCACTGATCTTCAAGCGGTGCTTTTGGTTTCATTGGCTGGGTTTCCGCCACCGGTGGTAAGTTCTGGCGGGTGGCAGAACAGCCTGCCAGAGCAGCAAGCAAGAAGGCAAAAGCCGTGAAACCGATTACATATGGATTTGTTTTTGACATCATTTGTTTTCCTTTATGAAAGAGATGCGCATTTTAAAAATCGACTTTAACCGTATTGGCATCGACCACTCGCGCTTGCAGCACCTTTTTGGAATCCAAATTGACTACTGGAATGCGCTCGCCCCGGCGCCCTTTTTTCTTTACCTGGCCTAAAGTGGTAATCTTCAGATTTTCAGATTCGGCGATAATCACGACCAAATCGCCTCGTTTGACCAATGGCGGCAGTTCGATGCTATCAGCCCTTAAAGGGGTTTGAGCGCCGACGGCTCTTTTGGTGCGTTTACCGATCACGGCTTCGCGATCCGTGAGCACATTAGCCGGCAAGTTGGACAGGTCCAGAGTTTGCATCTCAATATCGTCTTCGGTGATGGGTTTGTGCCTGCCAAGCGGTTTGCGGGTGACCACTACCGAACCCAGAACCTCAATCATGGCCGTGGTCCAGACCTTTTTATGCACGCTTCCGTTGACACTGAAATCAACCGTAATCGGGCACCGGCCCATCAGCTTCTGCTTGCGCGGTGCGGTTACGTTATATGTAATGCGCCCTTTAGGTAAAATCACGTTGCCCGGAACCCGGATCTCTTTAATGCGCATCGTTGTATTATCCGGGGGGGTCTGCTGAACGATAAATTCCGAGACGATATTTTCAATTTCATGTTTTTTGATTTCTATGTGGCTACGCGTAACGACAATTTGGGGGGGCGCTTGTATGATGACCGTTGCTAAATCGATATGATGTTGTTTGATGCGCTTTTGCAGGTCATTTAGGTCAAACCGGTGCGAGCCCCCCGGTAAAGGCGCTTTGCCGATGACAATGTTTTTAAGGCGCTGGTTAAACCGGACATCGCTGCCTTCAATGGTTGCCATGTGGCCCAATAAGATTTCAGCACTGTCAATTTCGACCCGATCGCTGATACGGATGGTTGTCAACGGGTCGGCCCACAAGCCAGATGCCAGTGTGAATAAGGATGCCAGCATCACCATCAACATCAATCCGCCGCAGCGCAACATTGATAGGTTCGTTTTTATATTCGACATATTCATTTTTTTCCGTTAACGTTTCAGATTATTGGCCAGCTGCAGCATGTCATCGGCTGTGGTAATGACCTTGCTATTGGTTTCATATGCCCTCTGAGCCGTGATCATATTGACCATCTCATCCACGACACTGACATTGGACATTTCCAAAAAGCCCTGGGCCAGGGTACCGAAGCCGTTTTCGCCGGGAGTGCCGGTTATTTCATCACCGGAAGCATTGGTTGGCGCGAATAGATTTTTCCCCAAGCTTATCAATCCAGATGGATTAACGAATCGTGCCAGCTGTACGCTACCGATCTCAGTCGGCGAGAGGTCGCCGGCCTGGATGACCGAAACGGTTCCATCCAGCCCGACCGAAATCGATATGGTATCGGCAGGGACCGACATTTCCGGGATCAGCGGAAATCCGTCGGGATTGACAATCCGACCATCAGCGTCCAGCTTGAATTCACCGGCGCGGGTATAACCGGTGGCGCCGTCGGGTAATTCAATTTGAAAAAATCCATCCCCTTCAATGGCCCAGTCGAGTTCATTTTCGGTGTTCTGAAAATCACCCTGATTAAATATTTTTTGCACGGCTGAGGGCCGGGTGCCGTGCCCCAATTGTATACCGGTTGGAACCGTCGTATCCGCCGAGGAAGCCGCACCGGCCGGACGCATACTCTCGTATAATAAATCCTGAAACTCCGCCCGGCTTTTCTTAAAGCCAGATGTATTGACGTTTGCCAGGTTATTGGCAATGACATCGATATTCAGCTCCTGGGCTTGCATACCCGTGGCCGACGTCCATAAACTGCGTATCATTTTGCCTCCAATTGTGTACGGTTATTTGTTAATGGTTATTTGTTATTCGTTAAGAATTCGAAATTCTGTTGATCCAATAACAAATAACGAATAACCAATAACGATCCGCTAGGCTTTGCCCACATCATTGATCAGCCGCGCATTCATGTCATCGATGGAACGCATCATTTTCTGATACGATTCGTAGCCGCGCAAAACCTCGATCATCTCGGTCATCATTCGGACCGTATTGACATTCGCCATCTCGAGAAACCCTTGACTGATCTGAAGGCCTTCATCGAGATCTTTAAGCGCACGCGGCTTCAAGGCGCGATAATAGCTATGTCCCGCTTTTTCAAGCGCATGCGATTGGGTAAAATCGATGATACGCAGACGATCGACCTGTGATCCATCAACCGTTATATAGCCATCTTCCGACACTGAAAACTCACGCTGATCATCAGATGGTTTTGCAAGGTTTATTTGGATTTCTCCGCTTTTTCCCAAAACCGGCCAACCCTCCTGGGTAACGAGCAGCTCATTTTCACTGACCGTGAAATTACCCCGGCGGGTATACTGAATGCCGTCGGGCGTCTGTACGCAGAAAAAGCCCGTGCCGGATATGGCCAGATCAAATGGATTTCCTGTTTTTTTGATGTTTCCTGAGGAAAAATCCGTATAAGTGCTATACTGCATCCAGTATTCCGGCGCCTGAGAGCCGACCCAATTAACCGGGCGTCTATTACCGCCGGTCATTGCCGCAAGATCAAATGCCTGAAAACGACTGCGGTCTTTTTTGAAACCAACAGAATTCACATTGGCCAGATTGTTAGAAAGCAACTGCAGGCGCCTTTCGTATGCCAGAGCACCTGTGGCTGACATGTAAATCGATCCATTCATCGACAAACTCCTTAGCCGAGTAACCGCCAACATCAGCGGAAGTCCGAAACCTTGAAAACTCACGAGACCCGATTGACGCTCGGTCCGCCAGTTTCACAAATTCGTTGCAAGACACATACCAACAAAAACTTTTGCAACCGCTGGGCATGAAAAACCGAACACGATTTCGTGTTCCGGTTCAAAGGTAATTAAAATTAATAATATCAATATGTTAAATTTACTTTAGAAACTCGGCGCCATCCATTTGACAACGAGGTAGCCACCCAAGGGCGTCGATGGGGTTGCAATCAGAAGCGCAATGTGCCGCATGCGGTATTTTTTGCCGCTGGGGTCCCCTTCCAGCAGATCACTTCACCAGCGAAAGCGGCAGTTGTATTATCCCGCAAAGCAGGGGGGGGGAGAAAGCAGAATTTAGACGGAGGGATGATTTTTCTTTTCAACACAGCCGCCGCGCAGATGTTTGAGCTTTAAAACCAGATCGACTTCACCCTGAGGAACGTTTAAGCGTTCTGAAATGTCTGTCAGGCTCAGCCCCTGATCAGCCAGGGTCTCAATTTCTTTGTAAATCACGTTGACTGAATCCGGTTCAGATGTTTCCGTGCTGGATTTTGGCTCATGCGGCATCGCCGGTAGCGACGTGAACAAACCGGAGGCAATCCGCTGGTCGCTTTGTTGATAATAAGCATCCAGGGTTTGGCGCTCCTTATCGATGGTTTCCATAATATGATTGAAGGCCAATTTGGTTTGCTGCCGAACCGCTTCCACAACAAATTCAGTATTCGCATTTTGGGTGTGCGTCATTAATGGCGCTCGCAAAATCAGCTGCTTGAATTTAATGCGGTTCAGAATCAGAAATAAGATGATCAAGCCACATAAACATAATTGCGCTACATCCAGGATGATTGCCCAAAAGTCAAGGGTTTGTAAAGCCATTTCAACTCCCTAGCTCATGTCAACTTGGCTGTCAGTGATCAGACACGAACGTCAATGATTTTTTGTTCAGAATCGTCTGCTGCTTCAGCGGATTCATCTGGATTTGAAGATTCGGCGGCGCTTGGGCGCTGTCGCTTTTTGGTTTTACCGGCCACATCGATGGTGTCTGACTTTTTTTTCTTTCGCTTTTTCTTTTTATCTTTTTTATCTTCCGCATTTAAGTATTTTTCAAAAGGTGGTTTTTCATCATCGCGCTTTTTGCGATTGACGCGTTGGATTTGCCCTGAAGCAGACACCGGTGGCACCCCTTTCGGGAAATGAATATCGTCAACCATAAGCCTACCCTCTTTGTCGCAAATTGTGTTCCACCTTTTCGTCCTCCCACTTCCGGATTTTATTTCAGACGCGTGTATGTACGCTGGCAGTCAAGTGATCAGTTGACTGGTTTTAATTATCCAATAATTTTTGTTTTCGTAATTTGGCCCGTAAATGCAAAATGGCCTGAGAGTGTATTTGCGATACGCGTGATTCTGTAATACCAAGTACCTTACCGGTTTCTTTCATCGTCAATTCATCCAGATAGTACAGTGATATAACGAGACGCTCCTTTTCGGGTAGCTGTTTAATCGCCTCGGCCATGGCTTCTCGTAATTCTTTTAGCTTGGTCATGGTCAGGGCATCATCTTCGCTGTTAATTAGATAATTCAACAATTTTTCTTTTTCGTCTCTAGAGGACACGCCCAATTCTTCAAGGCTGATAAATGAAATGCTCGACATTTGTTTGGTGCGGTATACCTGTTCCAGATCAACACCCAGTTCCTGCGCGACTTCAATATCTTCGACTTCGCGACCGTATTTTTGTTCCAAACGCAAAAAGGCGGATTCGAGTTCCCGTATTTTGCGCCGATTTGATCTGGAAAGAAAATCCCGCGCCCGCAGTTCACTGAGAACCGCGCCTTTGATGCGAAAAATGGCATACGTCATAAACTTATTATCCCGCCGCGGGTCGTAACGATCGACGGCCTGGATCAGGCCGATAACGCCGACATTCATCAAATCATCGACATCAACAGTTGAAGGCAGATGAACGGCCAGTCTTTGAACGATGCGTTTGACATAAGGCAGATATTCTGTAATCAACTGATCGCGATACGCTGGGTCTTTGGGAACGACTTTTTGGGTTCGTCTCTGTGCCAGGGCCATAGAATTCGTTGTCTCCAGTTATGAAAAATTATTTTCAGTTAAATGGTGCCAAAAAAAATGGGTATTGCCACTGGGCAATTGGTTTGGTGATTGGGCTATTATTTTACGGGCCAACCCCTGGAAGCTTTTGCTGGCAAGCGTGTTTGGAAAAAGATCACTGACAAGCTTCTGCTGTCTGATGCCCGCAGTAACGTTGGCATCAAAGAGCACACTTCCGACATATTCAATTTTCAGATCTAAAAATCTTTCCGTCACCAGATTCAATTGCCGAAACACCTCATTTCCTTGTTGGTTTGTGCTGGCCAGATTCACAATGATTTTGCAGCTTTTCTCGGCATATTGTAACGCAAGCACTTTCATTAAAGCATAGGCATCGGTGATAGCCGTCGGCTCAGGCGATACCACCACGATGATTTCCTGGGCGATGGCATTAAAGTCCATCACATTTGAAGATATTCCGGCAGCAGTGTCGATCAGCAGTAAATCCACACCGTCAATAATCTGATCCAGCTCACGTAAAATCTGAATTTTCTGTTGCTTGGTCAGCTGGGTTAATTCTTGAATTCCCGAAGCAGCCGGCAGAATCAGCAGATTGCCAGGGCCTTCAACAATAATCTCGTTGATTGATTTTTGGCCCATGAGAACATGTGATAAATTGTATTTCGGGGCAATTCCCAATAGGACATCCAAATTGCCCAATCCGAGATCTGCGTCTAAAATCAACACTTTTTTGCCCAACCGACTAAAGGCGTAACCGAGATTGGCGACGATATTGGTCTTGCCCACACCGCCCTTGCCACTGGTGACGGCGATCACCCGCGGCATTTTTGTCCGGCTGGTCCGGGGAGCGACGACCGACTGCATATTGTTGTGCTTTTTGCGATCCGCCAGGCGGATAACCTTATCTGAGGGATTTTTCGGTATCATTGAGGTCGCCGTTCCTTTCACTTAAGAGTAGTTTGAGATCCGTAGCGAATCCCTCGTTGCGGACCGGCCAATCTGAGATGGTTTATGTTTGTCCGGCCGACAGTCTCTGCAGGGCATAAATTCCTGCATCAGCGCAGTCTCTGCAGTTGAAAACGTAATCAGATTTTTGGGTTTTATCTTGTGTGTCCATTTACAATCCGAACGGTGAAACACATCTGAATTTTTATTGGCCGCAAATCGATAACCGTTTGACAACGCAGCGGTTTGGGCAACCGATGGGTCTTTTGTCCGGCTATCCGAGACGGCTGCGTGAATAGGGACGTCTGCCAGGAGCCGTTCGACAATTTTTTCCACCGATCCGCTTTCGATGGCATTGGGCACCTGGCGACCGCCGGTCAAATAGGTCAGGGGCAGCGAATGGTCACTTAGGAAATTAATTAAATTTCCATATGAGCAGCTTTCATCCAGCTTGGTGAAAATGAGGCCTGTCACGTCCAATGTATTCAGGCACTCAAAGCTTTTGTTTAAGTCGCTTTCTTTGGACATTGCGCTTAATGCGAGATAAATTTCAAGTTGATCAATGCCAGCCAGACAACGCTTGATGAAATCGATTTCATCCGGGTTTAGCGGGTTCAACCCGGGCGTATCCACCAAAATGAGGTCATATTCGCAGCATTCGTCAACGGCCGCCCCAAATGCAGCCGGTGTGGCGGCTGTTTTAAGGACAATACCCATGGCCTGGGCATAGACCTTTAGTTCGGCCGTGGCCCCGATGCGGTAGGAATCAATTGAAATGAGAGCAACCGATTGATGCTGTTCAAGCGCGTGCAGGGCAGCCAGTTTGGCGATGGTGGTTGTTTTGCCGACACCGGTTGGACCCACAACAGCCATCACGCGGCCATTGGATCGATTTGCAGATTTCACTTCGGCCGGTCTTCTTTTGTCACGCAGTATAGCCGCTATTTCAGGAATAATCTGCTGGATGGTATCCAATTGCTTGTGAGCATAGCGTTGGTTTAAACGTGCAATGATCGCAGCAGCCAGATCCCGTTTAACTTCTTGGGACCGTAAGTGCTTAAAGACCGTGCTCAGCATATCGCCTGCTGCAATGCCCGGATCGTTTTCAGTGCGATGGGATAATTTGCGATCATTGAGTGATTTGATACGACGACCGACCACCCGGCGCACATTTCGCCGCTTGGGCCTGGGGCTTTGTTCGTATCGCCGGTAAGCGTTCAGCGCACCCGCAAAAGCGACCTCAGTCGACGCCGCCGGTTGATCATAATTATCAACCGCGGCGGTCACCTCCACGCCCACCGATTTTACCAAGCCCAGCAGCTTGTTCTCC
>JASFEV010000188.1:0-9297 GCA_050124655.1 Desulfobacterales bacterium | reverse complement strand
ACAGGTACAAGTTTCTGATTGAAGCGGGCACAGTCTACCAGCATGCGCCACAATCCTTCCAGCATGGTCTTTTCGTAATCGGCTTCGGGCGTAAATTCAACCAGGGTTTTGCTGAGTTCGATCTTCATTTGCGTTCCTCCTTCCTCGATCAATTAAATAATCAGATGGTCACGGGTGGATATTCCTTAAACCTTTGGACTCTAAGGGAACCTACCGGCCGTACTGTATGCTCAAATGGCTGACCGCTTTGCCCAGCGCCTTTCTTAATTTTTTGCCACTGCTCTTTTTAGAAAGGAATTGCTCGATTACTTCCTGTTCCAGGTCTGCGCTTCCTGACTTGCCATCCTTGAGTAAGGTCACCCTGTAGAGGTTCTTTTTTCTGCCCGGCTCGACGGCCATGAGCTGGACCCTTTTGTCTATTTTCTGGATTTCATTGCGCAAAGTCTTTTCAATCACATCAATCGTAATTTTAGACATATTTTAAATCCTTTAATTGACGATTTAACCTGATTTAAGAATTAAGGACCTTGAGCTTAGCGGTGATCAGTTGGTTGTGGTCCAGCCTCAGCAAGTTTTGCAGTTTGCCCATCAGATAGTGCTCGTGCTCGTCCATTTTACCGTCAACATAGACGATGCGCCAGAGGGTTTCGATAATTTCAATCTTCTCGTCGGTTGAATAATTCTCGTTGATGAGCTTGGCAAATTGCCACAAATCAACGCTTTTTTCCAGTTCCTGTTCAGCTTCCGCAATCAGGGCGTCTGCGTGCTCCTGGGACAAACCGTATTTTTCTTTTAAGATGGATAGGATTGTATCCATCTCGGTATCCGTAAATTCCTCATCGATGCGCGCTATTTCGACAAACAGCGCACAGGTTGCAATGCGAATGTCGTGTTCTGTCGTTCGGTTTGTATCTTTGGAAATTTCGGCGCCGGGCTTGTCGAAAAATCGTTTGATCTTGCCAATCATTTAGATATTCCTTTTATCTGCTTCCGTGCATAGCTTCCTGGTTTGCCTGCCATGCTATTTAGTCACCAGCTGACTACCAAATAGATTTGATTCAAGTCAAGAAATTTCAGGTCGAAGAGATGGTTTTGGAAGAAGTCGCTCGCTGATTGTTAAAAAGAAACGGCATCTGATCAACGGGCGTTTTCAATTAAAACTATAATTTCTACAACCATCTGTAAATATGATCAATAGTTCCACGTGGCCCGCCCGGATAACCCTGAACATCTGTACGATCAACTTTGAATCTGTCTGTATTCCCTTGCCATCCGGTTCCGATGCCTTATTGTTCTATTGGGGAGATTAAAATGCTCAATACGATAATAGATGCCATAGGAGCTGTTTGCGCGGTAATGCTTGTCTGGTGTCTCGTTCGTTCCTACTTGCGTAAAGCCGACGATAAAAATGAAGCTGCTCAGCTTGTAATAGAAGATTATATTCAGAAGATCACGCAGGCGACGGGCATCAGCGCTTATGAAACATTCTGCAAATCAGCCGAGGAATGGCATGTTCCCCCCGAAAGAATTAAAAAAGATTTCAATAAATATCTGTCATCTCAGACAATACCTTATTATGTAAAAGACTTTGTCAGAAAAAGCCAACCGCATATAGACGAGCTATACAGAGGTAAAGGCACGTCTTCCACCGATAAGCGACTTTGGATTTTTTATTCCCTTCTCATCCTGTTGTTCTGGGGAGGGGCCGTTTTTATAAGTTTATATGTTTTTCCGCATTTCTGGCCGGAGGAGTTCCGGGCAACCATTCATATTGGGCCACCCTAATATGCCCGTATTATAATTAAGACCACTCACATTTCTCTTCAAGGCAGCTGCTGATTTTGTATAAATGATATCTGAATATATAATCCTAATGCTATCCTCTATTGATAATACCCGAACAGCAGAGCTCGAAACCCGGAACCGTTGAGAAACCTATCTTGACAGGGCATATTTGATGACCACATTTGAATCACCAAAATCATTTTCAACCCTTTTCTAAATAGAGGAGATGATAACCATGAGAGCTTATAAAATTATTTTCAGCTGTTGGCTGACCATGATGTTTTGCACAACCGCCCTGGCCTATGATTTACAGCAGGGCATGCATGGGATGAAGTGGGGAAGTTCCGTCGCAGAGAATAGCGATTTGAAAAAAGTCCATGAAACTGAGCTGGCCAATTATTACGCTAAACCGGACACCCTTTATCAGATCGCCAGCCAGCCTGTGCCGGGTGTTTTTTACGGCTTTTACGATGATAAATTTTTCGCCGTTTTTGTCAGGCTGCGCTCACTCGATCAGTTTTCCAAACTAAAACAGGCATTCGATACAAAGTATGGCGACGCCAAAAGCTCCTATAGCAGCCAATCAAAGCAACAAGTGTACCGCTGGAATGACGGCGATGTAAAGATCAAGTTAAAGATGATAGAAACCATGGGGCAATTCAAGATGGCATTTTACTACTCTCCCTTATCGACCCAACTCAACGAAAAGCGATTGGAAGACATCCCGCCCGACCTATACAAATTGATAGCGCCTAAAGAAGGCGAGTCAGCTAAAGTAGCACCCCTGTTAAGCGAATAAATACAGATATATGAAAAACACAGGTAATGGGGTGCGGCGTTAGATTATGGAAACGAACAGAGCAGGTGGGGAAATAGAATCTGATATATTTTGGACGAGGAAGTAAAAATTTTATGGAGGTTCCTTTAAGCTATGCATTTCCCTCCAATGCCACGGGGAAAAGTACTGATCCCGGAGCTCCCATATGCCTTTAAAGTTTTCTTTTGCTTTTCTCTCAGCAATCCGGTAAGCGTTGATCTCCAGATTCTGAGGCAGAGTGCCTCTATACACTTCGGCCAATCCTGCATGAATCATTCTAATGTTGATGTTGACATTTTCCAAAAAAATCTCCCCCAGCCATTTTCCGGACGCATCTTTTCCGTATAATTTGATATGAACCTTTTTGTTGAGTACAAAAGCGGCAAGATGTTCTTTGGCTTTAATGCTGAAGGGTTGCCCGGGGAGGTGCTGTTTCGTCGATATTTCCGGAGCATCGATACCCACCAGGCGGATGGTAGTTTCCCTGCCATTTTCGGAAACGATGACGGTATCTCCATCATAAACACGAATAATGATGAATTGCTCGGCCAATGAGGAAGCAGGAATAAAAAAAAGAATGCTAAAAAGTGAAAAGGAGATAATGGATCTTAAGATATTGGACATACTTTCCAAATATTTACCTTTAAACCCTGAATCCTGAACCCTGCTTGCCGCGGCGACTTATGGGGTCGACTTGTCCCGGCGTAGCGTTTTAATGCGAAGACGGACTTGTCTGGGCTTAGCTTAAAAAAGCGAAGCCTGTTTCCTTATAGCCGCGCCTGACGATGAGGTTCAATTACAAAAAGACCATGTGACACAATAATAAATTAATCATTCCATGTGCGCCGGCAAGTTTACAGAGACCTTGCTCTGCCTTGATAGTTATCCATACGTTTGATATCCATAACACAGGATACTATCAGGTGCCGTATTAATTCACATAATTTGAAATTTCTATGATGACAGTCAAAAAGGAGATGCCATGAAAGTACTTCGACAGATTGGCTCAGTGGCTTTCGTGCTCGGGCTTTTTACCGTGTTATTTGTTGGGATATGGCACAGCCGTCAAGCTCAACTAATCGTGTGCTTGAAACCAATACCAAACACCAAACACTAAACACCAAACACCAAACACTAAACACCAAACACTAAACACCAAACACAAATCTATTCTTTTCTACCAACTATTTTGAGTCAATTTCCCACAGTATTTTGTGTTAAATTCCACAATATTTCTTCCAAAGCGAATGATCCCTAAAATCAAATTTAAGCTAACCTCTTAATATATAACCATTTTGTTAAACCTTCTGATTTTGGCATTTGATTTGCTTCTAAGATATATGCCCGGGGAAAGCGTTATTGAAAACCGGGTTCTACAGCGATAAAGCTGAGCTCTTTGTGAGTAAGAGACGGGAAGCAACAGGTCTTAAGCGGGCAACCAGGTTGCTTCTAAAACAAGCTGACTTGTTTTTTTGATTGCAGGGTAGGGTGCCCTTAACAAATAAACAATCTACAATTCTGGAGCTGAAAATGGAATTCATGGAGCTATTGATTGGCGTTATCATTGTAGGGATTGTTTTTGTTATCTATCGGATCCTTGATAAAAAGATGGGTCCATGATCTTCGTTGAGATGTCCAATTCGTGCCGCAGATAAGGAGGCAGAGATGAGATGGTATAAATTCACGATATCAGATGCAGAAATTGCACCAATTGTGACACAAAAGATAAAAGAAAAATTTGATCAACTTTTTTGGCCTTTGCCCTGCCCTGAAGGCGTAGCAGTTTATCTTAAAAAAACCGAAAGTGGCCACGGTACAATTTATTACCTAACGCCGCCCTGTGAAAATTCTGTTAAAGCATTGATAGCTTCTTGTTCTGCAAAAGCTTGTGAAAAACCGGATATGGATTCATTAAAGTTTGTAGCTGGAGATTCATCATTTTTGAGTTGAAGAGTGATTATTTATTAGCACCTAGTATAAATGGAGACGCTGTTGATTTGTTGCGTATTTTCATCCCGCGCAACTATTTTTGATGGCTTCAGGCTCCGGGTTCAATGGTCTGGAGCTTGGCACTATGCGACACCACACACAAGGTTCAGAGTTTGCAGGCTATGTTTAGGAAAGTTATAATTTCATGGACGTCCCTTAAACAGAAGAATAATTCAAGCCGTATCACTTAAAACGCTAAGCTAACATGACATTTAAAATTTTCTGAAAACTGGGCCGCAGGCGGGGTGTGGTATTAAATATGGCGTTTATCTGCTGGGTGGTTAATCCGTCCAAAGTCATCGTACCTGAATCGATCTGCTTTTTGACTTCGCGACGAATTTGGCTGGTATTGTGGAGAAGCTCAGTCCGGGTTGCTTCCTGCTCGCGACTCAAAATGATGGCCGCCAACATCTGGTGAATGCTTCGGCTGGCATGGCATGTCGGGTGTTCTACCACGATCGGTGTGAATTCGCGGGCGGCTCTGTGCACCACCCTGTCCAATGGAATGGTACCCAATATCCCGATATCCAAAAAACATTTATCTTTTACCAGTTTCTGCATTGATTTAGCAATCCGCATATCCTTGCTGCTTTCAGTCATATTTAAAACGATGGATAAACGAAATTGTTCAAATTGCTTTTTCAGTTCAAATAATGCGTGGGGATAACGGGTGCGAACCTGCTGAAAGATGAAATCCAGGGAATAATTTTTGGATTTTTCCAAGGAACCGTCTTTGACTTGCTCTGCCAGATCCTTGAGCTGCTTATGTCTGGCAAAAAATCGCTCTAAGAGGCGCATTTTAGCGACCTTGACAAAGGCGTAACTGTCCAAAACCGATGCCGGTTCCGTGCCGGAAACGACAATTTTTTGATCTGCCTGCAAAAAGAAATCCAGTCCATTATAACTGGTATCGCCGCCCAGATCGATGATCAGAAAATCAGTTTCCAGCGCTTTTAGGTGCCGTATCATTTTTAGCTTCCGAAAATAGGGCAGATTGGCGCTGCCCAGCCTCGAAGAATCGCCCCCGATCAATGACAATCCTTCAAATGCGGTGGGTGTGAGGATGTCTTGAATCGAATCTACTTTCTTATCCAGAAAATCTTTCCAGGTCTTGGTAAGACTTTTGACGCCGGTGTAAAGATGGATGTCGGCACCGCCCAGGTCAAGGTCTGCCAGCACTACTTTCTGGCCCAAAAGAGACAGCCCTACCGCCAGATTGGCCGAAAGCATGGATTTTCCGACCCCCCCTTTGGCGCCTCCTACCGCAATCATTTTTTGGCTGGATTTACTGATTGAGGAAGCAGCAGGACCTATTTTCGAATTTTCAGCCTTCCGAACACGAAACGGAATGGGAATGATCGGCAACGCCTCTGTCGCTGATTGCATGAGAGGCGAATCAAGCTTTGGTAAAAAGGTTTCGACAGGCTTTCTTTCGTGCTCATCAGGATTGGCAAAAAATGTTTCTAATGGGGCTTTTTGTTCGTCCTGCAGATCTGCCGAAAACGCCTTCGCTTGCAATGGATCATGATTTACGTCAGAGATCAAAGAAGTATCTTCTATCTCATCGCTGCCGTCAGAAAGATTTTCCTCTGTGGATACGTCTTCATCCTGATGTTCTTCTAAAGATCCAACTTTTTCCAATTGGTTTTGATCTTCGTCTGAGAGCCCAGAGGCATCATCGATTCCATCAGAGCTGTCAGAAAAATTTTCCGCTGCGGCTTCTTCTTTGTCCGCAACATCTTCTGATGACGCAATTTGATCTAATTGTTCTTCATTTTTGTCTAAGATCAAAGCGGTTTCTTTTATCTCGTCCGGACAGCCTGCAAAAATTTCCTCCAAGGATAATTCTTTCTCCAAATGCCCTTCTGAAGACGTAACAATATGAAATTGTTCTTTATTTTCGCATATAAGCCTGGAGTCATCGTCCATCTCATCGGGGCTGTCAGAAAACGTTTCATCTGATGATGCTTCAGGATCTTGAGGATCTTCGAAAGACCCATCCTCCTGAAATTGTTCTTTATTTTGGCCTGAAAGTTTTGGAGCCTCATCTGCCCCGTCGGGACATTCAGCAAAAATTTCCTCTAAGGATAATTCCTTTTCCTTATCTTTGGCCGAGAACGCAAAGGCACCTTTTATCGCACCAGGACATTCAGCAAGAATTTCCTCCAAGGATAATTCTTTTTCTTGAGGTTTTTCAGATGACATAACTTCTTGGAATTCATCTTTATTTTTTATGACAGTCAAAGATGCACCCCCTATCACTCGCTAGGCTGACTGGATAAGAATGGTTCGTCAAAAATATTCTTCACAGATACCTCGATCCCAATTGAATTGGATATAGATTAAAGATGGGGAGCAAAATTAATGCCAAGAAAATGGTATTCAATCATCATTTTCGGCAAGCGATCAAAGGAGATGAAAAGAACATGTTGATATGGTTGGCGCTTACTGAGGATTAAAATCTTCCTAATTTAATTTTTCCTTATTTCTTTTTTTCAATTTTATTCAATTTTTTTTCAAGCAACTTGATATTTTGATGCTTTTTTTCTTCCCTTAGTTTGTTTTGAGACGCCGTGTAATATTTGTGGTTCGTTATAAGGGCGAGGGTTCCCCTATACCACTTGGCTTCATCACTGACATCGATGCCTCTTGCCCCCCGTCCTTTTCTTAATTTTCCATCCCGTTTAAAAAAATCGTCTCTGCCCAAATGGTCGAGATCGGCATCACAGAGAATTTTTTCAACAAGGCTTTGCGGTTTGCGCGCCAGGTCGGTTGCCAGGATCATCTTTTGAACCTTTTTAATGTCGTCAGGCTTATATCCGATCAATTTGAGGATTCTGCCGGCCATGCGTGCGGCAATCGGTTCATTTTTGTCGTATTCCCTGATGTAGCCGGTGTCATGAAAATAAGCTGCCGCAATCAGCAATTCTCTGTCATGTTCGGAGATATTCTCAGATAGGGCGATTCGATTGGCAACCGCAACGACGCCTTTGGTGGGATGCAGCGTATGATCGGCATTATGGTATTTAATGGCGCTCGGCAACTCATCCCTGAACAGCTCCCGAATATATTGGTCCACGATCTTCAAACGCGATGTATGGGGCCTATATTTGGGTTCCACATTCCGATGGATCTGTTTTTTTGTCATATGCCACCTCCGATTCTAAGGTTTCAAACGGAGGAACTCAGTATTGTGGAATGTTCGATCGAGCGTAAATGTCAGGTGAGATTAATTGAAACCGCAGAACTGCTCCGGGTCAGTTGGATCAAGAGAATCAGATTCCGGATAGATGCTTTATTAACCAAATCAATGGGATTTAGTCAATAGCAAGCGAAAGATACTTCTAATATTGTAAAATCATCCTCCAAATTTTCTAATCACGTAAAGAAGAAAACGCATCCATTCAACGGGTGAACATTTTCATGGCATAACATTACTTTATCCCCGCTTTCTGACAGCTGCTAATTAAACGATCCAAAACCTTTTTATCTTTGTAAGGGAGTCTGTGTCTCCAGGCATCGATGGATGTACGGGGGCTTAACCTATTGAATTGTGCCGCCTGTGCCCGAGCTTCCTCCACCCGCCCCAACTCAGCGTAACTGGCAGCCAAATAAGCGATTACCGGTATGTATTCCGGACTGCGGTCACGGGCTCGGTCGAGTGTTTCGATCGTCTCCTCAATTCGACCCATTAAGTAATAGGCGTGTCCCAGATTCCATAAATATTCTGTTGGATACATGGGGTTGAGGCGCATCGCTTTTTTTACCAACCCAATCGTTTGCTCCGGCCTGCCGGCCCAGGTCAGTATACCGGCTAAGCTCGCGATTCCTTCAGCATCGTTAGGACTGAGAGCGTTGGCCTTCTCCTGCGCAGCTATGGCGCTTGCATGTTGCTTTTTGTGCAGATAAATTTCGCCCAAAATTGTGTAACCAGCCGGCAGCGATTCATCCAGGGCGATTGCCTTTTGTGCAAGCTCAAAAGCCCGATTGAGAGGTTGGGGCCCCGGGCTCCAACCCTGGGTCCACTCCCGACTATGAACCCAACCCAGAAGCGCATATGCTGCCGCAAAATCAGGGTCCAAACCAATGGCTTTGTTCAACACTTGCCGAGCTTGATTATTTGATTCTTTGGTTATGCGGTTAAAATACTCCAATCCTCTTAAAAAAAGGTCGTAGGCTTCCATATTGTCGGTGTATCTGTGGAGCAATCGCTTTTGCTCATCCTCGGTCAATTTGACTGTCAGTGCTGCTATGATCCTTTGCGTCACATCGTCTTGCAGCTTGAAAATGTCCTTCAACTCCCGGTCATACCGGTGGGCCCAAAGGTGACCCTCTGTGGTTGTATCTATCAATTGGGCTGTGATCCGAACTCTATCGCCTGCTTTGCGGACACTGCCCTCCAATATATATTGTACCCCGAGTTCACGTCTAACTTCCGCTATTTTGATCGTTTTGCCTTTATAGACAAAAGAAGAGTTGCGGGCGATGACAAACAGCCCGGATATTTTGCAAAGATCCGTGATCAGATCTTCAGTAAGCCCGTCGCTAAAATAATCCTGCTCCGGGTCCCCACTCAGATTTTGAAACGGCAGAACGACGATCGAAGGGTTGTCGGGCAAAGTTAAAGCCGTCTTTGTTACGGAAGCGACCTCTTTTTCAGTACGTAGAAAAAAAATCCAAATGCTGAGCGCACCTGCCATCAAAAT
>JASFEV010000187.1:0-9319 GCA_050124655.1 Desulfobacterales bacterium | reverse complement strand
TTCTATAACCAAAAATTTCGCATTTTCTTTTGCTTGGACGATCAAGCTGAAATCAACATCTCGTCAGATCACATCGTCACATCCATGCATCCCGAAGACCGCCAACAGGCGCTCAAGGCTTTGAATGAATCACTGAGCGCCGGGCACACCGAAGGCGAAGCTGAGTATCGCGTCTTATATTCGGATGGCGCCATTCGCTGGCTGCACGACCGCTGGATCGTCATACGCAACCCGCAAGGAAAGCCGCTGGCCGTCCAGGGATTTATTCGCGACAACACCCAGCGCAAGCTTTCCGAACTTCAATTTATCGAGAGTACCCAAAACGCCCTCATCGGCAGTTATATTGTTCAGGAAGGCAAGTTCCAATACGTCAACCCCAAATTTATCAGCATTACAGGCTATACTGAAGCGGAACTGATCGGTAAAAATTCGATGGCCATCGTCCGTGAAGATTATCGCGAACACGTGCGCCAGTGCGCCGTGGCCATGCTTAAAGGTGAAAGCCTGACGCCCTACGAGTTCTGTGTTCTCGATAAATCCGGTTCCACGCACCGGGTAATGGAGACGGTAACCTCCGTCATTTACAGGGGCAAACGTGCTGTCCTGGGTTATTTCATGGATATTACCCAACTGCATCAAATGAAAGATAATTTATCAACGTTGGGATTAATGCTGGGAACCATCTCACACAGTTTAAGGGGGTGTCTGACCGGGCTGAATGCCAGTCTTTACCTGATAGAGACCGGTTTTTACCGCAACCGGCCGGCCCAGATCGAAGAGGGCCTGGACGTCACCAAACTTATGGCGGACCGCATCCGCAAGCTGGTTTTGGATATCCTCTACTATTCCAAAGACCGGGACCTGGAAATTGAAGAAGTTGAGGTCTGGCGGTTCGCCAAAGATGTAGCTTTACAAATGGAAAGGCGGATTAAGGCGGCCAACATCGAATTCATTTCCGATTTTCCGCCTGATTCCGGTAATTTTACGATTGATCCGGAAATTATCCGCACGGCCTTGACAAACATTCTCGAAAACGCCATGGAAGCCTGTATTGAAGATGCCCGGGACATACCCCACTGGATACGGTTTGCGACAAGAGCCGATGCAGCCAACGTTTATTTTGAGATTTCAGACAATGGGCCCGGCATGGATAAAGAAATGGCCAGCAAAATCTTCCAGCTCTTCAGCTCTTCAAAAGGAAAAAGGGGGACCGGCATCGGATTGTTCGTCACCCGCAAGGTCATTCTCAAACACGGGGGCACTATCACCGTTGATTCGAGCCCAAACCAAGGCGCTTCATTTCGCATCACGTTGCCACGCAAACCGCATGTGGCAAGCTGAGATGTATGCGGCGTCAGGAAGGTCCCTCAATCATGGGCGGTTTGGCTGTTTTGCGATCACAGACGCCTTTGGCAATGATTAATTGTCGGCCCACCTTCTGGCCGTCTTTTAAGACCCGGGCATTCCGCCGGGGGGCGGCTTTTTGGATGGATGCCGTGTACGGATATCTGAAGCGGACATATTTTCCAAGCTGAGGATCTGATTTCTGAATGAGGGCCAGGGTGTTATGGGGTGCCTTTTTACGGTTGATATGGGTTTCCAGTTTGTCACGGAATCCTTCGATAATGCCCACGGCAAAATCGGTTTTGCGATAGCGATTCAAGCCCTTGTTGCGGTTGTAATCCCGCCAGCGCGCTTCAATAAATGTGCGCATAAAATCATGCACATATTCGGCCATTTTCAGATTATGGGCCGTACCGCTGATTTCTAAAACCCTTCCCATTTTGTGCTTTTCCAGCACGTAAGCCGGCACCCAGATGCCGCACACAAAATAAAAATCCTGTAATAGGTTGGCCAGATGGTAATCTTCACGCGGATGGCGCAGGGCAGGGGAGCCGATAAAGATACTCAAATATTGACGCTCGTCTGCGTGGCGATTGAGCTCGATGTTATGCCGCGCAATCAATTCATGGGCTTTGCGCATAGCGGCTTCGGCTTCAAAACGATTTTTGCTTTCCGCCAGGGCCAGCAGCTTTTTGATGCGCAGCATGCGCTTATCATAGACGCTGAAATGATCATTCATGAGGCGGTCTTGCAGCGGTAGGTAATCGGCTGAAGCGATTGGATGAATTCGCAGTAGTTCACAGGCTTGCTGAAAGGCGGGTCCATGCGGCCTTTGGGTAGATGCGCCAAACAGTTCGTGGGCGATTTGATGAGCCATTTCATGCAGCAACACATCACGCACCGAATCCCAGCTGTAATCGTGAACGAGATGGCGGCTGATTGCAATTTGCCGTTTTTCCGCAGACCAGTTTCCCCACTGGTTTTTCATATCCTTGATGGCAAATGTGGGTTTGCGGAGCAGTTGTTGTTTATCCGGGTCCAAGCCGAGCCAAGCGGATTCCCATTCACAGGCGATGCCATGCAAAAGACTGCGTTCCAGATCCTGTTGAACCAGGGTTTCTGATAACTTTGAGCGCCTTCGCTTTTTTAAATCCGGCATAATCTTTCCGCGGCCGCTTCAAGGGTATCCGTTTTTTTGGCAAAACAAAAGCGTAGCACTTTGTGATCATTTCTTTGATGATAAAGCGACGAAGGTGGAATAGCGGCCACGCCGTGCTCTACGGTCAAGCGCTTAGCAAATTCGAGATCCGGGTCTTCAGAAATTTGCGAATAATCCAGCATTTGGTAATACGTTCCTTTGCAGGGCAGGGGTCTAAAGCGGGATGTGCTGATCAAATTCAAAAAAAGGTCCCGTTTTTGTTGATAGAATTCGGGCAGGCCCAGATACAGATCTTTATTTTGCATAAATTCGGCATAGGCCAGCTGGATGGGGGTATTGGATGCAAAGGTCAGGTATTGATGAATTTTTTGCAATTCGATTGAAAGCGGCTCGGGTGCCAGGCAGTAACCGATTTTCCAGCCCGTGGTGTGATAGGTTTTGCCAAATGAGCAGATCACAAAGCTCCGGCGGGCCAGTTGGGGATGTCTGGCTAGACTTTCATGCTGCAGTCCATCAAAGATAATGTGCTCATAGGCCTCATCGCTGACGATAAGCGTTTGGGTATTTTCAACGATCCGGGTGAGATTAGAAATATCTTCCTGTGAGAGAACAGCGCCGGTGGGATTATGCGGATAATTTAAAATGATGAGCTTGGTTTTGCTGTTGACGGCATTAGCAAATTCATTCCAATCCATGTGGTAATCTGGAAATCTTAATTGCAAGTAAACTGGAATGCCACCGCTGAGCTGCACAATGGGGGCGTAGGCGTCGTAGGCTGGCTCAACTATGATAACTTCATCATCTTTCTTTACAACGGCAGTAATGGCGGCAAAAATGGACTCAGTAGCACCTGAGGTTACCGTAATTTCGGTTGCCGGGTCGTATTGCGCGTCGTACATGTCAGACACTTTTTCACCGATTCGCTCTCGCAACGACATCACTCCCTGCATGGGCGCATACTGATTATGTCCCTCACGCATGTATTTTTCCACAAGTGAAATCAGTTCCGGGTAGGTATCGAAATCCGGAAATCCCTGCGAAAGGTTAATAGCGCCGTGTTGGTTTGCCAATTGCGTCATGACCGCAAAAATGGTCAATTCGAGATCGGGCAGTTTAGATGGTAAATTCATAATGACGTCCTTTATGGCTAAAAAGTGTTCATTTCCGATAGGTTCAAGTCTTGGGACCATAGGTTAATGACCGACTGCTGTCAAGGATCCAAAATGGCGGTTGATCGGATTTATTTCATGCCTAATTTATTTCTTGATTATTCTTAAGCGCCTGATAGTTTTGACATCAATCACCAAAATAGGCTGATTTCCAAACTTCAAATTTTCAACTATGAGCTATCGGCTTAGAGCCATTGGTTTTTGACACCTGAATCCGCCTGCGATAATGCCATATGGCACAAATATAGGCGGAACACCTGACACCTTTAGTAGAAGGTAAACAATGAAACCGGTGAAGACAGGAAACTTAGGATATTGAAGAAGCAGCAGTCACATTCGAAAAACGATTATCCCGACCATCCCCGCTTGGCTGTGGGGGCGGTTGTCTTCAAAGATGAACATGTTTTACTGGTTCGCAGGGGGCAACCGCCCGCAGAAGGTCTCTGGGCCATTCCTGGCGGTAGCGTGAAAATCGGTGAAACGCTTCAGGCAGCAGCTGAGCGGGAAATACGAGAAGAAACCGGTATCCGCATTCGGGCTGCGGAACCTATTTATACCTTCGATGTCATTGAGCGGGATAAAACAGGCAGCATCCGATTTCATTACGTTATTGTTGATTTGTCAGCTGAATATGTTTCCGGCGAGTTGACAGCGGGAGATGATGCTATCGATGCGCGTTGGATTTCTGCTGATGAAATCAACAGCCTCGCGGTGAGTTCTACGACATTGCAGTTATTGAAAGACAAGTTCGACTTTGGATCTAACATTTGAGAGTTAGATATTTTTCTCACCACCCGCTTCGCTTGAGAACACAGAGGTCACAGAGAAATTTTTTTTGCTTCAGGCTTTCAGCTTTGAACTATGAGCTTGTTTGGTTTTGGGTTTTCTGTGATCTTTGCGGTAAAAAAATCAAGGGATAACGTAAGGCCCGGCAGATGCGGGACTTCACAGCTTTCTGAAATAAACCAATGGTGTTGGGCGACGCGGGTTTGCTTGAGGCCTTTATGGATTGTCGATGTTAAGCTCGATCTCTACCCGTCGGTTTGCCTCTCGACCGTTTTCGGTCTCATTGCTTGCAATCGGATTCTCCGGGCCCAATCCGAGCGCTTTTATTTTGAGTGGATCAACCCCTTTGCCTACCAAATATCCTTTGACCATATTGGCTCTGAATTGTGAAACGCTTATGTTATAACTATAGGAACCGGTTGAATCCGTATAACCGCTGATATTGATGTTGGCATCCGGATTGTTGACCATGAATCCGGCGATACGGTCAAGCATAAGGTAAGCCTGTTCAGGAAGATCATTGGAGTTGTGATTGAAATAAATGACGATTTTTCGGTCCGGAAACGGCTTCACTTTGGGAACCGTTGCGACTTGTTCTGTCTGATCTTCACTCTTGGGTTGAAGGGAGGCCGGAATATTTCTGTTCTCAATAGCCTGCTCATCAAATCGCTTTACGTCCGGTAAATCTTTTATGATATCATTTTCGCTGACCACGCCAGGAACGAAGGTTTCCTTGGCTTTTAGCGTGGGGGAATCATAGGATTGAGGGGCAATTTCTTCCATTTTCCAGCGGGGTTCGTCTTTAGATTGTAGCATGAATAGAAAATATCCAGTCGCCACGAGCAGCAAAATAATAACCGCGAAATATCCGAAGCGTTTTGCCATAGACTGATTTTGAAGCACTTTGAAAGGATTTTCTTCTCTGGGCTCGAAAAATTCCGCCTCCTTTTCGACTTTGTTTGGTTGATCGATGGGAATTTTAAGTTCTTTTTCACACTCCTTGATTAGTCCGGCCTCAATCGCTTTTTTGCCACCGGAATAACCGGTGAGCAGGGCGTGATCGCAAATGATATTAATCAATCGGGGATATCCCTGGGAAAAAGCATAAATTCTGCGCACAGCTTCAGGTTTAAAAAGTTCCTGGTTGCAGCCGGCAATTTTGAGGCGATGATTGATATATTCACGAGTTTCCGGCTCGGTTAGCGGTTCGATATGATAGCTAACAGTTATTCTCTGTCTGACGGCTTTGTGGCGCTCCTCACTAAGGATATTGTTAAATTCGTTTTGACCGACAAAAAAGATGTTGATCAATTTGTGGTTATCCATTTCGATATTTGACAAAAGCCGAATTTGTTCAAGGAGGTCGTGGTTTAGTCTCTGGGCTTCATCAATGATCAGCAGCACTTTCTTGTCGGCTGAGGAGGCATTATACAGAAAATGCTTTAAATGTATCAGAAAAGCGCCTTTGCTATCAAAGTGGCGGTTCATTTTAAATTCTTCAGAAAGATAGTTAAAAAAGTCGATGCTGCTGAGGCCGGGGTCCGGGACGGTTGCAACGATGGCAGAAACATCAATAATTTTCATCAAACCGTGGATGAGCACTGTTTTACCGGTTCCCACATCACCGGTGAGGAGTAGAAAGCCTTTGTTTTCAAGGATACCGTATTTAAGGGTCGCCAATGCTTCCTTATGTTTTTCACCGAGCCACAGGAATTTGGGATCCGTTGTAATTTGAAACGGTTTAACTTTTAGGTTGTAAAAAGACTGATACATAAAGCATCGGCTCGTTAATTTTCATGCAAATATATGGGCATCGTTAACGTTTGATGATACCCCGGCTATAATAAAAATAGATGGCGATCCAGAGCACAAAAAAGAGAATAATATAGGCGGTTCTCTGACGCACGAGTTTTTTGCGCCTTTTATCGATCAAATTTACTGAATTTTTCAACTCTCTTTTGACGATTTCCAGCTCATTCTTCAAGGCATCCAAATTGGCTGTTTCGGAAAACGACACCAGACGCTTTGATTTGTTTTCGAAATCACGGACATTGTAAGCGTCAAACAAGATTTTTTGCTTTTCCGTTAAATATGAGATTTCATGAATCTCTTTAGCCAGCTCGGCGCAATAAAATTTTTTATATGGATTAATGGCTGGGACTTCTCCCAGTTCTCCAATTCGGCCCTCAATGCCGCCGTCTAATTCAGCTGTAATTTCTTGTGAGATCCTGTCTAAATCAGCGACAGTGCTATTGTTTTTAATCAGGTCTTCTCCGGATAAAGATGATATAAAAAAGATCAGAAATCCGGCCGTTAGACAGCTTGCAAAAATCCTTACGAGGGCGACCACATCACGATTGACTGAAATCATAGGTGCTGTCCCTTTCAACGAAGATCGTAACCGACCAAAGCTGGTGCGAAATCCAATATCCCCATGTATTATAAATAGTCCATATTACAATATAATTTAACCGAATGCTACAAGAAAATAGCTTAATTGTCAATATTCGTAACCGCTTCTAAGCAAACTGGAGCTGTCATTCATACCGGTTGCGTAGTGGTGCCGCTGCCGAACTTTGAGCCGAAATATCCCGTATTTAACTTACGGTGATGTTTCCGACAACTTTTGTTTTTTTAAATTTTGATGGATTTCATTCAGGTTATTCGAGTCTCCCATGTGTTCTTGTACCCATTGCGCTGAACGCTCATATTCGGCTGATAGAGCAGATATTGCTTCTTTGAACGTCTTATGCTTTGCGGTAGCACTGGTCCAATATTGATGTGATCTTCGTGGATTGTAAAACTGCAAATCAGATACTTTTTTAACGGTCACCGCTTTCTCATCAGGCGGCGTATTTATTCTGCTGGTGGAAAGATTTTGATGAATTTCATCGAGATCATTGGTTTCGCCCATATGCTGCTGAATCCACTGCGGGCTGCGATCATACTGTTTGGCCAAAGCGGCAATCGCCTCATTAAACGTTTGATGTTTGGAAGTTGCACTGGCCCAGTACTTTAGGGGTCTTCTCGGATTATAAAATTCAAGTCCCTTTGCAGGGGGGGCGCCGGTAGGCTTAATTGAGACGGTTTTTAATTCTTCTTTCGCTGACAATTTCGGTTCCGAAGCGGGTGATGAGCCCTCGTGAGGAGGCATTGCTTCCTTGACAGCCGGCTTTGCCGGAGTTTTTTCTTTATCGGAAGGCGGTTCAACTTTTTTTTCGGTTCTTATTTTCTGGATTCGGGCAACATCCTTCCATTGATAATTTATCACTATTCCTTCATACTCACATTTGACTTCCTGGCCTTCTTTCCAGGCTCGCTCCTGGCAGACGGTTTTCATGCCATCTTTAAAAAAGATAATATCAGCATTCCCCAGCAGCGGTAGCAGCATGATGAAGCTGAATATGAAGCTGAGCTTTTTCACGTATATTTTCCTCCAAATCGCAGTATTTGCATCTGTTGAAATCAAATGCCAACGAATTGGTTTAGTATAGTCTGGAAAAGTTGGTAAAGACAATACATTTGTTGCCGGCGGTTAATGGGGTTGGATATGCGTGGGCGAGGCTGCCGGGTGAGAATTCAGCCCCCCATAATACCCGGCAATCATTCCTCAGAATATTTAGGATTTTTTAGCTTCATCAAAATGACAGAAGGTCAGGTTGACGCAATTTATCTTGCCAATTTTCTTAGTCTTAACGCAATGGATTCTGCTTTCAATTCAAAAGGTGTTGCTGATATCAACCTGATGACTCAGCAGAGGTCGTCGTTTCTTTCAAGGTCTCCTTTACAGCGGTAATCATTTCGTCTCGATCGATGGGTTTCGTCAGTGTGCGCGTGGCGCCCAGTTTTTTGGCGCCATCCAGATAGCCTTCAGGACGGTTTACACCGCCTCCCGACATTGCAATTATTTTTATTTCAGGAAACTCTTTTTTGAGTTCGATGATCATACCGATGCCGTCCTTGTTCGGCATAATAAGATCAGTAATAATTACATCAGCAGGATTATCTCTGTATTGCCGGATGCCTTCCATGCCGTCAGCGGCTTCGATAACCTCATATCCAACCCGTTCCAACATCAATCTGAGCATCGATCGGATTTGGGGTTCGTCATCGATAATCAGTATGCGTGCCATTAAAATCGGTTCCTTTCTTGATCAGTTAAGCGGTTGCAAATAAACCTGAATTTGAAACCAACTGCTCATATTAGATCATAACTTTAGCTGTCTTTCAACACCAAAAAAACTGTCATGATCTTAAGTCATTATAATCATTGTGGTTTTTGATGTTGATTCAGTTGGTCGAGAAAAGGTAGAAAAGCGATTTATCTTTGCTTTATGCGTTGCGTATGTTAAAATCTTTAAAAAAATAAGGGACATTTCCTAAAAATCCCTGGAAATTTCACACCTTTTAAATGAGAATGGAGAACCTTTATGCAGATTCCAAAAGAGCAGCAAAATTTACAAGCCGATGGGCTGGTTTCCGTGTGCCCGCGCGGTGAGGTTTTTAAATTACCTCAGGAAAAAGAGTATCAACAGGAATTTACGCGGTTGCAGCGCATCGTCAAAGAGCAGCGCTTGCAGGGCAAAGAAATTGTGGTGGTGATGGGGGTTGGCTTTGTGGGTGCGGTGATGGCCGGTGTGGTGGCTGATTCGGTTGATGCCGACGGCAAGCCCAGCAAATTTGTGATCGGCATGCAACGACCCTCTACCCGATCCTATTGGAAAATCCCGTATCTTAACAGGGGCATCGCACCGGTGGAGGCCGAAGACCCGGAGGTGGCGCCGTTAATCGAGCGCTGTGTCAAAGAGAAAAAAACCTTGATGGCCACATTCACCTATGATGCCCTGAGCCTGGCCGATGT
>JASFEV010000186.1:0-9324 GCA_050124655.1 Desulfobacterales bacterium | reverse complement strand
AAAGAATAATGAAGGAAGTGATGACATGAGCAAACCAGCAAACAAGACATTAATCGGGGCTTTTGTCCTGGGGGCGGTGGTATTAGGCGTAGCGGCCATTGTGCTTTTCGGTTCCGGCCGGTTTTTCAGAGACACTGATCAATGGGTGGCCTTTTTCCCCGGCTCGGTCAGGGGGCTGAATGTAGGTTCACCGGTCGTGTTCCGCGGGGTGCAGGTCGGACAGGTCACCGATATCATCGTTAATTTTGACACTGCTGAACTTACGGTGAGTATTCCGGTCATATTTGAGACCGACCCGGAGCGGTTCAGAGACATCGGTGACCGGGTTATCACCGACGAAAAAGAGATGCATACGGCTTTGGTCAAACAGGGGCTCAGGGCTCAGCTGCAGATGACAAGTTTAGTCACCGGCCAGCTGGCGATCAACATGGACTTTTACCCGAATACGCCGGCCAAATTGTTTGGCGTGAAAAACGCCCAACTCGATGAGGAGGTCAAAGACTGGTGGGAAATCCCCACGATTTCAACAACCCTGCAGGACTTGGAGCACGCCCTGGCTGACATCGATTTCAAGGACATGGCCGATGATTTTAAACGGGCCATGGACGGTATCGCCGAACTGGTCGGTTCTGCCGAACTGCAGGCCAGCGTCAGCGAATTAAAGGAAACTCTCAGTGCGGTGAAAACATTGGCCCAGAATTTGGACACCAAATTCGTACCATTGGCTTCCAGTATCGATCAGACGCTGACCGATATCCGGGCCGGCGTCGGCGATGCCCGCGGATTCTTTGCGAACATCGATGATAAAACAAGCCCGTTGATGTCGAAAATTCAAAATACAACGGAATCAGCCCAAACAGCCCTGGAACAGGCGAATCAGACGCTTAAAAGCCTGGAGCAAATTGCTGAAGAGGGCGCGCAGCTTCGCTATGAAGTCTCTGCGACACTCAGGGAAATTTCGGCGGCTTCCCGCTCCGTACGTGTTTTGTCCGATTTCATTGAACAGCACCCGGATGCGCTCCTTCGCGGAAGGGCTAACAGAACTGGAGAAAATTAATGCACTCAAATCATTTTAGTGTTATCGGTATCGTCCTGATGACCGGTTTACTAGTTTTCAATGGCTGCCTGGGAGGCCCCGGCCCAACACCTGCCACCCGATTTTACGTACTCAACCCCTTGTACAGCGAGGAATATGCAAACCGGCCGGAACCGGTGATGGCATTAAAGGAAACGGTTTTCCTCGGGGTCGGCCCCATAAAACTGGCACAGACGTTGGATCGCCCCCAGATTATTTTTCGCACCAGTCAAAATGAAATCCAGGTGGCTGATTTAGACCGCTGGGCAGCGCCGCTTCAATCTAATATAATCGATGTCCTGACGGACAATTTATCGACTTTGCTGTCCACAGGATCCATCATTAAATTTCCCTGGCGGACGACCCTCCCGATTCACTATCAGGTCGCGCTGGAAATTACGCGCTTCGACGGCACGCCGGGAGACATTGTAGACTTGAGATCCCGTTGGGCAATTCTTGGCGAAAACGGCAGAAAGGTCTATGCGCAGGCAAAAACAACCTTAACCGAGCCCATCGGGGGGGATACCATCGCCGACATGGTTCAGGCCCAGAGCCGCCTGGTGGCCAAGCTCAGCCTGGAAATTGCGAAAGAAATTAAACGGCTGGAAGAGATCGGCGCACGGCAGTAGAGGCGAACATGAAACGATATGCGGTCTTGATCTTGGTAGCTATTGTGCTGACGGCGTGCACCAGCGGTAAAACGGTATTTTTCCCGTCCCAGGGGCAGTCTGATGATGTTGCTGAGGTGACGGTTATTCGGCAGAGGCGTATGTTCGGGATGGGTTTTTCAATGAAGGTCCTTTTTGATGATCAGGTGATCGCCCGTTTAAAGGCCGGCCAGTATGTCACGTTTTATATAAGTCCCGGCGTCCACAAAATCGGAATACCGGATCAGAGCATCACCGCAGCCCTTGAACGCGGCCGCAGGCATTATTTTGCAATAACAACCGATTCATCCCAGTTCGGCTTCGAGATTGAACGCATCAGTGAACGCAAAGCAACGTCCTGGATGGCGAATGCGAGACCAATCAATTAAAAAGCGGGGCTGATATAACTAAAAGCCCCGCTTTTTATTTATATTTATTGCAACGGTTTGCCGGATCGGGTCAATTTACAAACTGCTTAGAATTTAAAGACCACCAGCACAGCAGTGAAAAGCTGGGTTTCAGAGCCTTCATCCACCACCGGGCTGTCATCATCGGCATCGCCCACCAGCTGCTTGATTTGAAGCAGACCGCGCAGATCCCATCTTGGTGCAAAACCCCAGTTCAAACCAAAATCCAGGCCAACGTCTTTTATGCCGTCATCGGCATCATATTCATCGAGCCCGCTGCGTGCCGAATCTTGGGGGCTGACGCCAAAATAAGTTTGCATGTAGTCATCATCGGCATAGGTGGTGAAGGCGCCCATTGAAAACATCAATTCTTTGCTGATCGGCCATTTGTAACCGCCCGCCAGCTTGGCGGTCCAGCCCTCGTGGGCATTGCCCGTATCGGCTAAATAATCAAATAGCAAATACCAGCCTTGCCAATCAATGCCCCCCCAAATACCCAGCTCATTGGCGTCGCTCACATCTTTCATCCGGTCCACCTTGTTGTTTTCCACATCGTCGCGCTCCGCCCGATAATTGTACATCGGCCCCAGGCGCCAGAAATTGCTGGGAATCAGATTGGCTCTCAGATTCAGCCCAACCAATTTGACAAACATGCCGTTGTCAAACATGGCCGCGCCGGTCGGAACCGGCACCAGTTCGTAATCTTCCGAGCCCTCATAATCGGGTGCCACACCTATACCGCCGCCGATGGAAAAATCGGCTGCTTGAGCACCAGGGACGACCAGCAATATGACCAGCAGCGCAACCAGCAGTCCCATAAACCTTGCTCGATTCTTCATCTTCTTTTCTCCTTTACCTTGATCAATTAACGATCGGTACTCTTCCAGTTAACAGCTAATAGTACTCATTACCATAGAAAAGATAATTTAGCACAAATACACAACGATGATCGAAAAATCAATAGAAATGATCGTTGTCATCGCAAATAATAAAATATGGTTATGCAGAAAGCTCAAATGAGGCAACCATAACCACGAAGGGCACGAAGGACACGAAAGGATAAAAGTAAATTTATATGTTTTCTCTTTATAATCTTCGTGTTCTTCGTGGTGAAATAATATCAGATGAATCCAACTGGAGTTTCCCAGATAACCGCTTAATAAAATTCTAACAGTAATCGATGCGGATTTTAATCAGGATGTTTTTAAGAGACAATTGTCGGTAGCGCAAGATAAAAAACCAAAGGATCAGGGTATCAACGCGGTTATAGAAGCTCCAATCCCAACAGGGTAATATCATCCTGGGGTTTGGTGCCGTCACCAAATTTCAATAAGGCATCAATGGACTGCTTGATCATGGCACTGATGGATTCGTCTTGCAGCGCCAGCAGTGTTTCACAGAAGCGCTCGGTGCCGTAGAATTCGCCATCCGGATGCTGATATTCGATAATACCATCGGTGTAAACAAAAAGCTTATCACCGCCTTTAAGTTGGAGAAGCCCCTCTTCGAATCGTTGCGCCTGGCCGCTTAACAGGTGAAAGTCTCCCATGCCGATGGCCGGGCCGCCTTTTTGTAATAATTCCAAATTTCCGTCTTTGCGGATGATAATCGAGTGGGGGTGTCCGGCATTGCTGTAACTGAGATCACCGGTCTTGGTGTTGATGACCATGTAGGTGATCGTAAAAAAATTGTTAAAGCGCTCAAATGGGAACTCGGCATCTAGTGCCGTCAGCACTTCGGCCGGAGTTTTAATGTGGGGCGCCCCTGATGATCTATTGATATTTGGTTTGAGGAGATGGCCGGAATTGGGCTGCAGAAACTGTGCAACCGAAACCGTTACCATCGCCGCCTGAACCCCGTGGCCGCTGACATCGAGCATGTAAAGGGCCCAATGGTCATCGTCCAGCTGATACATATTAAAAATGTCGCCCCCCGTATGTTCGCAGGGCTTAAATTTCCAGGCAATCGATAGGTTTGCGGTTGAATCGATTTTGTGGGGCAGGAGGCTTTTCTGAATTTCAGCCGCAGCGGCAAGGTCGGCATCCAGCCGTTTCTGTTTGTCCAGAAGGTCTTGATTGAGCTGTTTGAGCTTCTTTTCGGAGGCTGAATATTTTAAAACCAGCTCCTGCAGGAGTTGATTATTGATATCGGTATCTTTCAAAGAAGCCCAGTATTCCAACACTTGCCTGATCAATGGCCCATTTTGGGGAGTCTGCAGGTCTAATTGCTCGATTTGATCTCTTAAACGATCGTCAAATTTCATCTTAGGTCAACCGTTCTCTCAACTTGTCGAAATTAAACGCATAATGGTTATCGATGAGGCCGTCTATCCCAACGTCTGTTAGGTTGATCAGCTGCTCAAACACATAGCGCATGACCTTCCGATCATCGATAATGCTGCCGTGCTGCGGTGCGATCATCGTGAAGGGAACGCTTAAAATCTGTTCGAGCGCATATTTTAATGCTTTGGCGGACGGCATTACGGTTTTATGGAAATTGAGGATATCATTGATCGGGCAGATGGCTTTTTTCGCCGGGCAATTTGACAGATGGATGCAGCCCAGGCACTCCGGGCGCAAACGTAAAAACAGTTCCCATTCGATTCCCAGGCTTCCGAAAAGGTCACTGCTAAAAAGGATGCCACTTTGCGGATCGAAGGTCACAAAGCTGCCGCCGGAGTGGGCGTAGGGCGTTTTGATAAATTGCAGGGTGCGGCCGGAAGAAAATGAAAATTGCGAATTAATCTGGCTGATCGGCAAAAGCCGGGTGGATACCGAGTAATGGCGGATGAACATTAAATTGGCCGAATCGGATATGATTTTTAGATCATCTCTTTTGATGATATCTTCAAAATTGGGAATGCTGCCGCACAGATCCGGGTCATAGTGCTGGTAAAGCAGCGCGCCAATCTGACCGGGTGCAATGCCGGTTTGTAAAATTTTCATCATCACCGTGGCAAAATCCGGGCGGCTGCCGCCGTCGATCACCAGGGCTTCATCGTTATCGACAATCAGATAAGGATTGCAGTGCAACCCCGCCTGCTCATCGTAGTAGCCGACCCAATAGACACCTTCGGCGATTTCCACCGAACGCTCCAGGTCGATGCCATCTTTTTGAGGTTGTAACATGGGTATTGATCCTTATCCGAGTGATCCTATTTTCTGAACTTAAAAGCTTGAAGACAACTGACAAATCAACACTTAAACAGTAAATCTTCGTATTCATAACCATTTTGTCAAGGCCGCCTTTCACAATCTTAGCAAAAATGCCAGCGGGGCTTCTGCAAAACAGAAACCCCGCATTAATTTTCATGCAAAATATTAAAGTGTGTAGACGACCAGGAGGCCCAGAAAAAGCTTTTGACAGCGGGCTTATTCGGCGATCAAGTTGTTGCGACTCTCAACGTAGGCGTCTCGAACAGCTATATAGGGGTCAAGAACAGCTTCTTTGAGGGCATCGATATCGTCGATAATAAAGGACAGTTTATTAAATTCATCATACGCCAGAATGGCATATTTGACTTGCCAGTCTAAATCCAGCCAGCTGATGGGATCCAGGAAAAAAGAGTCGATAAACCGGGCACTGTCGCGCAAACTGGAGGGTCCTAAAATCGGGTACATGATAAAAAACCCATTGCCAGCGCCCCAAACCGCCAGCGTCTGGCCCAGGTCCTCGGGGCTGGGCGGCAGGTTATCGTAATAGGAAGCCGGGGTCTGAATTCCGGCAAAACCAACGGTGGAGTTGAGAAAAAAAGTGGCGAATTCCTCCATCGCCTTGGTGCCTTTGGCCTGCAACAGGCAGTTGACGAATCGTATGGGAAAACGCAGGTTGTAGAAAAAATTTTTGACTGAGAGGCGGATTTCTTCCGGGATAACGGCATTATACCCTTTGGCCAAGGGTCTTATAATTGCCACGTACAGGCCATCATTAAAAGTATAAAATTCACGGTTCAGCCGAATAAGCGGATCGTTAATTTGCACAACCTCATCGTCATACTCGTCGTCATACTCGTCGTCATATTCGTCGTCATACTCGTCATCTTCATCCACTTCTTGATCGGCTTCAGCCGCTTTTTCCTCGCTTTGCTGGGCCAGCAGGTAGGTCCCTCGATCTTGGTCCAACGCATAGGCAGAATTAAAGACACCAACGATTAGAAGAAATGCCAAGATGACTGCTGCAGCCAGTAATTTCTTCAAGGGTATTGCTCCTTTCATCAGCTACCGGTTGAATCTGTCGCGTCTTCTCTCGAATCCTAAAGGCAATGACCGCACCGACGGATCTAACTGGCCGGTTTTTCTTAGACTTTTTCCCGCAGCGTCTGCAGTAAATCTTCGGGCTTTTTGGTCTTCAGGATCTCGCGGAACTGTCCGCGGTAGTTTTTGACCATGCTGATGCCTTCAATCACCACGTCGTAAACCTTCCATTCGCCGCTTTTGTCGGTCATGCGGTAAAATAAAGGAACCTTTTTATTATCCGTCGTAATGATATAGCTTTCCACTTCCACCCGGCCCTTTTTGAGCTCAGTTTCTTTGCCGAATTCGATTTTCTCGCTGGTATACGCCAGAATACGGTCCGCATAGACATTTTGCAACACTTGCTGGAAAAGACCGATAAATTCCTTTTGCTGCTCCGGCGTGAATTTTTTCCAATCTCGCCCGAGGGTGCGCCGGGATAGCTCCTCAAAATCGAATACCTCTGCGATGATTTTCTCGATTTCATCAATTTTGGCATCTCGCGATAACGCCTTGAAACTGGATTCCTGCATGCGGGCCAGCATTTTATTAATCTGGGCTTCTACGGTGTCCTTAGCGCTCGAGGCAAAAACTTCTAAAGGTAAAAGCAATATCATCGCCAGCAGTATGACACTCAGTCTGATATATTTTCTTTTCATATGTTTCCTCCCCCAATTCAAAAAATTAAAAATCAAATAAATTAAAGTGCGTAGCTACAAGCCAGTGACTCTGCAAGTCGACATTTCGTTTACAATCCAGTCTTAATCTTCTTCGGCTGTTTCTCCGCTGCCAACATCGCCAAAGGCATACTTGCTGACCAGCTCCATGAGATCGGTGGGCGATTCGGTGTCGGTAATGGTATCACCGTCCTCCAGTAGATCACCGCCACCGCCGGCATCGATGCTGACGAATTTGTCACCGATCAAGCCCTCGGTCTTGATGGAGGCAATGGCATCATCATAAATCTGAATACCGTTATTGATTTTTAGGGTAACCACCGCCACCTGGTTTTCCTGATCCATTTCAAAGGATTCCACCCGGCCGACTTCCAGACCGAGCATATTGACGGGACTGCCGGTCCGCAGACCGGTCACGGATGAAAACTTGGCAATCAGAGAATAGGATTGTTCTCCGAGAAAACCGACATTGCCGAGTTTAACCGTCATGTAAGCGATGGCGAAAAGACCGATGACCACAAAAACTCCAACAACTGTCTCCTGGGTATACTTTTTCATTGCGTCTTACCTCCGCGTTCACATTGAAAGCGTGCAATTGGCGTTTGATTAAAACGCGCAAATTCCATTACCGATTCGATTTCGATCTGGGGCTTGCCCTGGGCCAGTCCGGCCAGAATGCTAAACTCAAACGCATCCTCATCGGGCTTCTCACCTTTCTGCAAAGCCTTGATGTCGGGCAAACCATGTTCCCGAAAATCCTTTTTAAAATCCGCCATGATGTGCTCGGCCTCATCCAGGTTCGAGTAAGGCAGCACGGTGGCATATTCATTGATGGTTTGTCGGCTGGAAAACCCCCCGACCGCACCAAAGTGTTTATTGATATAGGAGCCCAGCGCCCGGATGATCTCCTGAGCGGCATCATGTCCCAAATGCTCAATAATGGTGTCCAAATCATCAACGGCGAAAGACGCCACGGCATACATGGCATCCGGATGCCGCTTGCTCAAATCGGTTTGATAGCGGACCTTGAAATGCCGCTTGGAATACAGGCCGGTAATGTCTTCCTGCAGGCTTTCAAGACTGGTCAGGATTTCTTCCCGGAAGGGGTGTTCAAACTCCTCAAATTCATCCGGGGGGCCCTGAAATACAATTTTTTTGCCGTAAAGCGCCAGGATGCGATTGGAGATGAAATAAACATCCGGAATTTCATGGCTGATTAACAGGGCGGTAAAGCCAAAGCGGCTCTGATATTCGGCCACCATGCCCAGAATCGCATTTTTGCGGATGGGGTCCTGGCCGGTGGTGGGCTCATCAAAGAGCACCAGGGAGGGCTCGGTGACCAGCGCCCGGGCCAGAGCGGCGCGCTTCTGCATGCCACCGGACAGCTCCGACGGGTATTTATCAAAGACTTCAGTCAGTTCGGTCTGCTCGATGGCCGCCATGGCCTTTTCGGCAATTTCCTTTTTACCCAGCTTGGTGGTCTGGCGCAAAGGAAGGGATACGTTTTCTATGATGGTCATTGAATCAAAAAGGGCATTGTTTTGAAACATATAACTGATCTGGCCGATATAGGCGTTCCACTCTTTTTTGGTCATTTCATCAATGGGTTTACCCTTGTATAGAATTTTACCCTCATCGGGTTTGAGCAGCCCGATAATGTGCTTCAGAGTCACGCTTTTGCCGGTGCCGCTCAAGCCGATTAAGGTGGTGACTTCGCCTTCATAGATTTGAAAGTCGACCTTATCCAGAATGGTGCGCGTGTCAAAGCGTTTGGTTACGCCTTTAAATTCGATAATGGGTTGTTTTTCCATGACAGGCCCTTACAAAATGAATGTGGTTACGACATAATCTGAAATCAAAATCATCACGCAGGAGAGCACCACCGCCGAGGTGGTCGACAGGCTCACACTGCGCGCTCCGTAACTATCGGTGCGCATGTGGGTGAAAAACCCCTGAAAACAGCAAATCGTCACCACCAGGAAGCCAAATACCAGCGATTTTATCAGCCCACCGGTGATGTCCGACATTTCGGTGGCGGAAACCACCCGATAAAAATAGGCCCCGGAATTTACTCCCAGCAGAAGACAGCCGCTGACCCAGCCGCCCAGAATCCCGATCAGGTCAAAGAAAGTGGTCAGGATCGGAAAGCTGATAATCGCCGCCGCAATCCGCGGGCTGATTAAAAACCCCACCGGATCGATGCGCATGGTGGACAGGGCATCTATCTGCTCGGATATGCGCTGGATGCCAATTTCAGCCGTCATGGCCGATCCGGCCCTCGCGGTG
>JASFEV010000185.1:0-9334 GCA_050124655.1 Desulfobacterales bacterium | reverse complement strand
CAGCGCCCCGACAAATCCCCACAACCAGCCCCAGAATAAAAGTGACAGCAGAATCACCACCGGGCTTAAGTTTAACTGATCCCCCATGACCTTTGGCGCCACGGCGTTTCCCATGCCCATCTGGATGGTGGTCACCGATAAAAGGGTTATGACAGCGGGCCACAAAGACGGATAATACTGAACCAGCGCGAGCAAAACAGGGGGGATGGAAGCCACGATCGAACCGATCGTTGGAATAAAATTCAGGAAAAACGCCAGCGCCCCCCAGGTAACGGCAAAATCCACACCGATCAATTCCAGCGCCAGCCATACGAGAACGCCGGTGGTTGAACTGATTAAAAATTGCAAGGACAGATAGCGTCGAATCTGCCCGGTAATGGAAAACGTAATTTCGCTGATCTGGTCGGCATTTTCGGCTGAGAAAGATTTGAGAATTTTGTAGCGGAAATAAGGTTTGCCCAGCAAAATAAAGAAAAGAAATATAATGACCAGAACCAGCTGGGAGACAAACACAAAAATGGATCGTGAAAGCGATGCCAGAAATCGGCCGATGTTTTGTCCCCAGTTAATGCCGGCCAAAGGATCAAATGCCAGGTTCCATTCGCTGGTGACCAGGGTGATCAATTCTGTGAAACGGGCATGGTATTTCGGATAAGCGGCGGCGAAAGCGGCAAATCTCGCATACAAGAACGTAAAGGATAAATAAAAAATTCCAACTAAAATAATCAAAATGATGATAACCGCCAGGGTGGTAGGTACTTTGCGGGCCGTCATAAAATTAATTGCCGGACCGATCAGAAATGACAGCAGCCAGGCAATAATCAACGGCAGGATGACCGATTGCGCGGATTTTAACACCGCCCCGACAGCAACCAGCACCAGGATGCCCAGAAAGATGAATGTAATCTTGCCTCTATCAAATTCCATCGTCAGATCTTTAAGCACTCAGAAAACTGTAAAATTTGGTGCAGATTATCGCAACCCGCCCCACCGGGTCAACCGCAAAGTTCCAAATCCCCGCATTTCGAAAATCTTATGTAGGCACCAGATAAAATAAATTAAAAACCTGTCTTAAAAATAGCAGGTCACGCTCAAGTTCAAGGCGTAAACCGATTCAAAAGTGGAGCATACACGATAGTATTCGAGCATTTTGAATCGGTTTATAACGCAGAAATTGAGCGTTAGATGCATTTTAAAGACAGGTTTTAAAATTTTTGGGTGGCTTCCTGTAACAGCTCCTGCACAGAAGGGTCGAACCAACAGTTCAGGAAATCATCTGCATCGGATTTGCGCATTTGGTCATATTGTAACCGCAGCGCCTCAACGCGATTATTTTTAATCAGCCTAAATCCTCCGCTCGGCATGGCCGCCAGCATGACAACTTTGGCAATTGCCTCATTTTCCACTTCTTCGGCGGAAAAAACATCATCCACCAGACCGATTTTATGCGCATGTTCCGGTTCCAGAAACTCTCCACTAAACATCATTTCAGTGGCGTGACGATCGCCAACGATTTGTCTTAAGATTAGATCGGCCAGAAAGGGCACCGGCACACCAATTTTGACTTCGTTAAACCCGATAAATTTGCGGCCCTCGGCAACAAAACGAAAATCGGTACTCACGGCAAGGATGGCTCCCCCGGCGGTGGCGTGGCCGGCGATGGCGCAAGCGGTCGGCAGCGGCAAGATATACAGATCATAAACCGCCTGATTTAATGAGACATAAAAATCCGTCATTTCAGCGCGGCCCAATTGAAGTAAACCCGGCAAATCCAATCCGATGCAAAAAAATTTATCACCCCCGGCCAAAACCATCCCTTTAAATTCATTTTTTATTCGTTTTAACTCCACTGACAGATCATCTACCAACTCGGGACTGATGGCGTTGGTGACACCGTTGGTTAATCGCAAAACGGCTATGTCATCGTGGGCCTCGAGGCTGACGTTAGGCATAAATCCTCCTGATGGCTTCTAAAATATGTGAAAGGCCGCTACCGGCTTTTTCTTCAACCACAATATCTGCCGTCGGAAAAGCACGCTCGATATTGATTTCTACGATTTTGGCCCCTTTTTGCTGAGCCAGAGCGGGCAAAGATGCTGCCGGCTGGACCACCGCGGAGGTACCGATGACCAACATCAGTCTGCAGGTTGCCGATTCCTGATAGGCTGTCTCCAGCGCACCTGCGGGTAGCTGCTCCCCAAATAGCACCGTGTTGGGCTTGAGCACCCCGCCGCACTCACAATAAGGCGGCATGCCGTCCGGCACAGCGGGCGCCAGGTATTCTTTGCCGCATTGCAGGCAATACGTTTCCCTGAGGCTGCCGTGAATTTCCGTTACGTTTTGACTGCCTGCTTTTTTATGCAGACCGTCAATGTTCTGGGTAATCACATGCCGCACAATACCCATTTTTTCAAGTTCCGCCAGTGCGAGATGGGCCTTGTTGGGCTGATAGCTATCATAGTTGCGAATGAATTCACCGCGGATGGTCCAGTATTTCGACGGGTCCTCCTTAAACGTCTCGATGGATGCATACACCATGGGATCATATTTTTCCCACAGGCCGCCCTTTGAGCGAAAGGTGGGAATGCCGCTTTCAGCTGAGATCCCGGCACCCGTTAAGGCGACGCACGGCTTTAGATCCACCATTAAGCGAGCAACATCTTTATATTGTGATTCCATATATAGAGTTGAGGTGCCGAATGCATTTCTCAGCCAGTTCCGTCGGCTCTATGATTCCGATTTGTTTAACCTTATTATCCGGATATTGTGATATCGTCCAATTCTGACAATGCAGGCATTTGAAGTTGCAGCCCGCCATGAAAACCGTATAGCTCTCCGGCGGCGCTGGATGCAAAGTCGCCGAGGCGACTACCGGCAGGGTCACCTTACAAACCCCGGTTTCGCCATCAAGCCGATTGACTTTACATCGATGTTCACAGAGTTCACATTTCTCGAAATCTTTTAAAAAATCTAAATCCTGCATCTGAATGATTCAGTTACGAGAGGTAATGGGCAGATCATAACTGTTTTAAAACAACTTATTTGTTTCATCATTTAATCACGTATAGCGCATTTATGCAGTCCGCCGTACGCTCATCATGTACGGTTGTCCTTCTTTAAGGTCACGGGTAAAGAAGGCCCTGGACTTTTAAATGGTTTGAAAGGTCCCAGAGGTATCAAACGATCTTCCTCAATCCGAAACTCCTGAATCCCATCACCATTCTTATCCCTTTAAAATGGACTGCAAGCTGCGTCTTAAATCACAAGCGCCGCCATGTCTCTTCCGAAAAGACCAATCCGGTCCCCCGCTTTGACCACAAGGTCCAGCTCCCATTCGAGCGGGTTTTTGTGAACCTGCTGATACCCTATCCAGTATGCCATTTTACTGCGGGTTACCAGCAGTCTGGAATTGAGAAAAATAGTGTAGATATCATCAAGCGGAATTCCGATGCGTATCAACAGCTTCTCCAATGTTTCCTGCGGCTGCGGTGTCACCTTCATTACATTGCCGCGATCCGCCTCGGGTTCAGAGATGTAACGACGCAATTTACCAAAAACACGAACTTCAATCATTGCTTCAGCTATTTTGGGCCATGCGACCTGTGAAAATCGATAGGATCATAAATCCGACCGGTCCTCCGATGGCATGCAGGATGAGGGTAGTTGGCAGGGTCGTGACTGCCATGCCAACTCCCATGATCGCCGAACAAATGGTCCACCCGATAAATGCATGCGCCAATATAAAGCACCACTGCCTGAGGGAGAGCAGATCCATCGCACTCCGTTTTAAGCATGAAATGTAAGTTTTATACCTGATTGGTATTTTGAATCACTTCTATAATTTGTCTTGCCTGCTGTCATCTAATATAATTTAAATTTCTCATTAATTTTCATGCAAAATTCAGGCTATAATTCGATTTGAGTGCCCAGTACCGCTAAAAACTTTGCCAGCCATTCCGGATGTGCCGGCCATGCCGGAGCACTTACCAGGTTACCGTCGACATGGGCTTGATCGACCGGGATATCGATATATTCCCCACCGGCTGTTTTGACATCCGGGCCAACGGCCGGATAGGCAGAGCAACTTTTGCCCTTCAAAACCCCAGCTGCGGCCAGTAATTGAGCGCCATGGCAGATGGCGGCAATGGGTTTATTGGCTTCGGCAAAATGCTGTACGATTTTTATAACGTCTTGATCGAGGCGGATATATTCCGGAGCACGCCCGCCGGGAATCACCAGCGCATCATAGTCGTCTGCTTTGATTTCATCAAAGGTGGCATTGAGTGTGAAATTATGGCCGGGCTTCTCACTGTAGGTTTGGTCTCCTTCAAAATCATGTACCGCGGTTCTAACGGCCTCACCGGCCTTCTTGCCGGGGCAAACCGCGTGCACTGTATGGCCGACCATTTGCAATGCCTGAAACGGAACCATGATTTCGTAATCTTCTACGAAATCCCCCGCCAGTAATAAAATTTTTTTGGCTGCCATTTTTCCTCCTCTCTAGCCGAGCATCAATGCTCGGTGTCCGTGGTTAGTGGTTAGTTGTCATTTGTCATTTACTGGTAACTGCAGCGGCAGATCATGTATGGCAACGGACGACTGACAATGGACAACTAACATTTTGTCATTTTGTGTACAGAACTTATGGTCGGTTCAGCTTAAATATCATCAAATTTTAATTCGGTGGAAATCTGAATGCTGCCTTTGATCGAACGGGCCACCGGACAAAAATCAGCATGGAATCCATGGACTTTTTGGGCGGTTGCCTGCTGTTCCGGTTTTAATTTAAGGTGATAAGTAACATGAATGCGGCGAATGACCAGTACCTTGCCGTCTTTTTCAATCTCTCCTTTTGCCTCAGAAATCAGCCGCCCTTCACCGGCCGGAATTTCACGCGCTTCCAGCGCGCCGCCAAAAGTGCCGGTCAGTCAGCCCGCCGTCGCGGCGACAACATAATCCAAAGTTGTCGCATGCGGCTCATGGACCTGCGGGTCAACGCCGTAATGCTCGGCAATTTCAGAATGCGCACCAAACTTTACCGGCTCATCCTCCTGGGGCAGATAGGCACGCCGCAAAGGGCCCTTAATGCGCTCAATTTTTATTCTGGATGTGTAAACAACGTCATCACTCATAGTACGTCTCCTTCAAAATTATTCATATTCAGGTTAAGTACCGATTAATTAGAAATTTTAAAACCACAAAGATCACGAAGAACACGAAGAAAGAAATATTCAAAACCTTTAAAAGATTTGAAAACTTTGTGCCCTTCGTGTCCTTCGTGGTAAAAAATTATTTCCAAACGAACTACAATTTTCCTTTTCAGGAGACTAATGGCCACTCCCTTTAAGACGCTCAGCAATGGTGCGGGCAGCGAGAATACCGCTGGCCGATGCCTGGATCAAGCCGCGGGTGATACCGGCACCATCACCGATGGCAAACAAATTTCTCACACCGGTTTCAAGCTCCGGAGACAACTCAATGCGGTTGGAATAAAATTTGACTTCAACTCCGTACAACAACGTATGGCGCGAGTAGACACCCGGCGCTACTTTGTCAAGTGCCCGCAGCATTTCAATAATGCTTTGAAGGTGTCGATAGGGAAAAACGAAACTTAAATCACCTGGGGTAGCATCCTGAAGGGTTGGTCGTGTCAAACAGCGGTTCATGCGTTCCGGTGTGCTGCGGCGCCCGGCCAGCAGATCTCCCAGACGCTGAACGATAGGCCCGTTGCCTAAAAGATTCGCCAATCTGGCAATGTACAAACCGTATCCAATCGGATCGTCAAAGGGTTCCGTGAAAGCGCTGCTGACCAGGATGGCAAAGTTGGTATTATCGCTACTTTTATAGGTATGACTGTGGCCGTTGACTGTAATGACTTTCTTGGTTTTCTCGATGACCACCTCACCATAAGGATTCATGCAAAACGTGCGCACTTTTTCGTCGAAGGTTTTAGAGTAATAAATCAGCTTTGATTCGTAGATAATATCGGTGATGTCCTTTAAAACCGCGGCCGGCAGTTCCACTCGAACGCCGATATCCACCGGGCTGGCCTGGGTTTTGAGTCCCAGGGCCTCAGCCTCCTTTTTCATCCAGCTGGCGCCCGAGCGACCCGGAGCGGCAACAACAAATTTACTGGTAAAGGCCTCACCGCTTTCCAATTTAACACCCTGGATGCGGCCGTTTTCAGCCATAAGACTTTCAACCGGACAGCTGGTTCGGGTATCGACGCGATCCACCATGGACTGGCGTAATCGATCTAAAACCACATGGCAGTTCTCTGTTCCGATGTGCCGGATACGCGACGGAATGAGCTTCAAATTGGCCATACGGGCCCGGTCGGCCAATTCTTCCAGCTTGGGTGATGCCTCGCCAAATATCTCTTCTGGTGCACCGTGATCGACCCAGATTTTATCTGATGTTTGCAGGATCTGATTGAGCGATGCCGGCTCCAGATACTCCCCTAACAATCCCCCGACCTCGGGTGACAATGTCAGTTTACCATCACTGTAAGCACCGGCCCCGCCCCACCCACAAAGCATATCGTTTACATCGCGGCGTTTGCGTTCGCCGATATCTTTACCCGACTCGAGCAAAAGAATCGGTTTAATTCCCTGATCGGCCAAGGTTAAGGCCGAAAAAATACCAGCGGGGCCTGCCCCAACGATGATGACTTTGTAATCCATAGCTACCTCACAATCCGATCAGCTTAAAATGAATCATTAAAAATACCACGAAAGCGCGAAAGATGGAAAACACGAAGAAAGCAAAAAAATAAAATTTCGTGCTTTTTAGATTTCGCGTTTTCGTGGTTAATCGGCGTTTCTACCATCCATCACAAAACAATTTTATCGAATCATTAGAGTTCCTGACAAGCATCGATGAGCCGGTCCACCAGATCAGAAAAATACTGGATCGCCTGTTGAATCGGTTCCGGAGACTGCATATCCACGCCCGCATCAAGAAGTTCATCCAACGGATATTTGCTGCCACCCAATTTTAGAAAATTTAAATAGGCGGTTTGCGCTGATGCGCCTTCATTCATGACTTTATCGGCCAGCGCAATGGCCGCCGAAATTCCGGTTGCATATTTGTAGACATAAAAAGCCGAGTAGAAATGGGGAATTCTTAGACACTCCAGACTTAATTCCGGGTCCAAGACCAGTGTATCGCCAAAATAGCTTTCCAGCAGTCCCCTATATGTGTCGCTAATGACATCAAGGGTTAGCGGCGCATTATCTTCAACGAAACGGTGTGTGATTTTTTCAAATTCAGCGAACATGGTTTGTCTAAAAAGCGTGGCGCGCAAGTTGTCGATTTCCCGGTTTAGAATGAATGCCGTTTTGGCCGGATCATTTTTATAATGATCAAGAAGGTAACGGCTCAGCAAGTTTTCATTAAAAGTAGAGGCTACCTCGGCAACAAAAATCGTGTAATCATGATACACATAAGGCTGATGCCTATTGGAATAATATGAGTGCATGGAGTGACCGGCTTCATGCAGCAGCGTATATACGCTGTTAATATTGCGCGCCTCATAGTTCAGCAGAATATAGGGAGGTGCATCGTAACTCCCGGCTGAATAAGCACCACTTCTTTTGCCTCGGTTTTCATAGCGATCCACCCATCCGCCGAGCAAACCTTCCTTTAATACCTTTACATATTCATCTCCCAGTGGGCTCATGGCCTGAATACCGATATCGACCGCCTCCTCGTAAGGGATGTCAAACGTTACATCACCGACAATCGGTACATACGTATCATAAAAGTGCAGGTCTGATAAAGCAAGGGCCTGTTTACGAAAATTCAGATATTTGAAAAGTGGTGCCAGATTGGTTTTGACTGTTTCGATGAGATTATCATAGACACTCTCCGGGACACGATCGCTAAACAAAGCAGATGCCCTGCAATTGTCAAAATGACGAACTCTGGAATAAAAAAGATCTTTTTTAATCGCATGCAACAAGGTAGCCGCCAGTGTGTGCTGATGATCCCGGTAGGCTTGATAATACTGGAAAAAGGCCTTTTGACGGAGATCTCTGTCGGGGTTGATCAAAAAAGTGCTAAAATTACCGTGGCTGAGTTCGATCTTTTTGCCGTCTTCGTCTTCCAGATAGCCGAAATTCAGATCAACATTGTCTAATTGCCCGAAGACCTGAGACGGTGCTTGCGCCAACTCCTGGCTCATGGCCAAAACGTGCTCAACTGTTTCACTGCGGGTATGTGGTTTATAACGTAGAATCTTTTCAAGATGGAATTTATACTCCGTCAGCGAATCATCAGCTAAAATTTCCTGCATTTGATCGTCGGGAATCGCCTGGATTTCGGGTGTCAGAAAACTTGCGGATTCTGAAGCCCGGACACGTAAACTGACGGCACGCTGATGCAGCCCCAGGTAAGATTGATTTGATTTGTCTTCATCGCTTTTCAGATGGGCATAAGTGTAAATTCTTTCCAGTCTGCGCTGCAAGGAAAGGTGAAAATCAAGAGCTGCCTTTAAAATATCAGCTGAATCTTTCAAACGTCCCTTATAGTCGGCATAAGAATCGATTTGACCTTCAACTTCGGTCACCCATTTTGCCCAATCTTCATCAGTCGCAAATAAAGGCGTCAGATCCCATTTGTGATCATCCGGGATATCTTTGCGCTCCGGTATGTTCTGTTGCGTCATTTCAAAATTCCTTTCGGCACCCAGCGATCGATCTTTCAGCCGCTGATTGCAGCGCCAACAATAACACCGGCCATAAAAAAATCAAAGGGAGAAATGCAAACCATCGATAAAGAAAGCAGACCCACAAACGACGCCACAACAAGGTTGATCCTTTTTCTTCAGCAAATGAATGGATAAATTTTCACATGGGATTATATCTTGTTGGAAACTGTAACAAACGGGAAAAGGCGAATTTTTTGACATTTTAGCGCATATTAAATATAATTATTAATAAATACAGAAATTTATTGTAATAATACGCCATAAAAAAAGAAAGTGGTACAAAAAGCCCTAAAATTGAAGTATCGCTCGGCTGAGCGATTCGCAAAAGACTACGCCCTGTTAAAAAAAGGAAAGATATTTCTTCCGTCTAAAACCTTCCTTCCTTTAAAAACCACTCTGATAATCAATTTCACGATCCCAGGTATCGATCGCGAGTTTACCGTCGAAGGGATCGTTATTAAGGTCCTCGATGAAAAAATTGCCACCCGAAATAACACCCCCATGGGAATGTTGCTTGCGGTGCAGGGCGGCGCACAATCAATCCTGGCAGAGCTCAATGCTGAGCTAAGCAACCACCAAGATTATCCAAAACTACTGGGGTTAACCGCAGCAGTCGAAAAGGCC